>JBLHWU010000027.1:0-38260 GCA_047629355.1 Saprospiraceae bacterium
TTTTCTTTTAAAGAATTCAAAAAATCGTTGCATAGCCTTCGTTACGGAACTATTTTTTGTGTTTTTTTAAAGGGAAAAGGACAAGCATAATGGCCCAAGTTATTGAATCGTTTTTACTAATCAAGAATTATTTGAAATTAGTTGTAAAATGCTGCAAGAATTGAAGGATGGACATGTGAGCATTGAACCAAATTTTGCAGAAGAAGACATCAAATGTGGTCCACCGTATGAATTTGATTTAGCAATAGAGTTTGGTACTGAAAAGCAATGGGCAGCCTTCTCAGCGGTTATGGATAAAACATTGCAAGATCACGGTTTTTTACAAGTCACAAAAGTCAATATTACGGAAGAAACCAACTTTCAATACCGTTTATCAGATTCGCTTGGTTATTTGAGAATAAATGAAATGACTGAAAAATTAACTTTTTGGAAATTCAACAAAGCATTGGATAAAGCGGTCCATAAATTTCAAAATAAACAGGGTTTAATCATTGATTTAAGATTCAATGGTGGAGGATGGGATTTTATTGCGTACCAATTGGCAAGTCGATTGATTCAGGAAGAAGTGGGACATTATGAAAGAATGCGAAAAAAAGGGAGTACTAAATTTACTACAAAAAAGTACAAAAAAGTACAAAAAAATCAAACCTAAAGGGAAAAATCAATTTGTCAAGCCAATTGTCATTTTGACGAGTGATTTTACGGCAAGTGCCGCAGAGGTGTTTTTATTGCTGATGAAAGACTTGCCGCATGTGACAATTATTGGCGCGATGCAACGGAGGGAATATTTTCGGATATGCATGAATTTAGTTTGCCGAATAAATGGACGGTTTCTTTATCGCATCAACAGTTTTTTTCAAAAGGAATGGTCAATTATGAAGGAATAGGAATCGCCCCTGATATTGATATTTCAAATAAAAAAATCGATATTGACCAGCAAATTGACCCTGTTATAGCAACGGCTATTCAAACATTTAAAATTCCCTAACACGTTTTTCACATGAAAACAATCGACAAACTCGCCTAGCTCCACCTCCAAAACCAAAAAATTCTCAGCACCCGCAGCAAAGGCAAAGATACCTACTACATCCCCGGTGGCAAACGCGAAACAAGCGAATCGGACCACGCCGCCCTTATCCGCGAAATCAAGGAAGAATTGAGCGTTGATTTGATTAAAAATACCTTAAAATACGAAAATACGTTTACAGCCCAAGCGCACGGATACGCGGAAGGTATTCTTGTTAGAATGACCTGTTATTCAGGGAATTATGAAGGAATTCTAAAAGCCAATTCAGAAATTGAAGAGATTATTTGGTTGGCATATTCCGATATAGACAAAGTGTCACCTGTTGATAAAATTATTTTTGATTGGCTAAGAAAACAGGGCATTTTATAATAAAAAAATCAATCCTAACGCAATCAATGCAGGCAATCCTTGAATATAAAATATCTTTTTATCTACTGACATCGCTCCATAAATGCCCGCAATCGCAACGCAAGACAAGAAGAAAATAGCAATATTGATGCGCCAAATTTCATTGTCAATAAAAAATGTCCAAATCAATCCTGCAGCTAAAAAACCGTTGTAGAGTCCCTGATTGGCTGCCATCGACTTCGTTTTTTCAAATAAATCAGCAGGGAATTTTCTAAAGATTTTTCTGCCTTTGGTTGTCCACGCGAACATTTCAAAATAAAAGAAGTACAAATGAAGTGCGGCGATGAGGGCGATTAAAATGTTGATTGCTAATTGCATTTTAAATCGATTTTATTAGATGTTTTGAATTTAAAAGTTTCAAGAATAAAAGCAAAACCGAAGCGGTCGGCAAAACCCACCGCTTCGGGAAAGCTCATAATTAACCAATTTACTCTATCTCTAACTTCGCCCACATCACCTTTGGCACCGCCTCTTTATGCACCAACACACCCACTGTTTTCAACCGAAAATAAGCCGCCGACATGTACAAATATCCTTTATAATCACTCACTTCACCCCAAGAGTTTTTGATGATGTAATATTTCGTGCCGTTTTGATCTTGCGACGTCCCGACAATGTGCATCAAGTGGTCATCTGTCGTTGAATAATTCATAAAGGTTTTTTGTCGCAATTCCTGCGTCACTTTCACCTCTGCGCCAGGTTTGGTAAACAAATCTTCTCGTTTTTCGTCAACTGGCAAAATAGCCATGCCATTGCGGGAAGAAAACCCTTTTTCACTCACATCACCATCCCAAGAAACAGTGAATCCATTCGCTAAAGCATTGTCCACAATTCGCTCCATATCGCCCATTTGTAAGTTGATATAACTGCCATTCGAATAGTTGTCAGGAATTTCCAAAATGCACGCCTCAAAAAACGGATGGTGCGTATAAGACGTAAAGGACAAATAGTCTTCTGGGTTGATTTTCAAGGACTTCGTAAACGATTCAACGGTATAATCCTTACCTTCGTAATTGAATTTCTCAGGCGCATCGCCCATATAAACGTCCATAATTGCATTCACACCGCCTGCCCATCTTGGCGTCGGTCGTTTCTGCTTGATGATGCCGTCAATCATGCCTTTTAGTGAAACTTCCATCTCGCTGTGGTCGTGCATATCCGATTCCTCAACCTTGCCATCAAAGACCGATTCTGGAACAATCCCGCCCATTTTATACGCTCGAATCACATCGTGCGCGAGGCTTCCTTGGCTAAAATTTGCCTTGCCTTGTCGCAACACATAATTCCGCGCTTTGTCTTGATAAATATTGCGAACAATGTACATTTCCGACAAATCAATGCCCGGCTGTCCCATACGTATCAACTCTGATTCCAAAAAAGAAACGGTCGAAAAGCTCCAACAAGTCCCTGTCCGCTGCTGATTTTTAACAGCCGTACAAGCGACTTTATTGATTTCAGTAAATTGGTATTGGGCAAAAGCTGAGCAAGTAAAAATGGTCAGCATGGATAGTAAAACGGATTTTTTAAACATATTTATTAGTTTTATAAATCAAAAAAATTGATATTTCGCTTTTGGCAAAAATACATGATTACTTTTGTCTTTGAAAATCTAATTTATGCAAACAACCAACAAAGTTCTCGGAATTATTCCCGCCCGCTACGATTCTTCCCGTTTTCCGGGCAAAGTCCTGGTCGATATTGCGGGTAAGTCCATGATTCAGCGCGTCTATGAACAGGCAAAAAAAGCAACGTCTTTGACCGAAGTCGTCGTCGCAACGGATGATGAACGGATTTTTCAAGCGGTCGAAGCCTTCGGAGGACAAACCGTTTTTACCGATAAAAATCACCAAAGTGGCACAGACCGTTGCGCGGAAGTACTGAAATTTGACCATTTTCAAAACTTTGATATCGTCATTAATATTCAAGGCGACGAGCCATTTATTCAGCCCGAACAGATTGACAAAGCAGTTCTGTTTTTACAAAAAAATACAGCGTTTAATATAGCTACTTTAGCAAAAAAAATCAAAGAGACGCAAGCACTTTTTAGTCCAAATGTCGTCAAAGTTGTTTTTGGAAATGCTCAAAATGCGCTGTATTTTAGTAGAAATGCCATTCCCTATTTACGCGACGAACAGCTCGGTAATTGGTTGCAAAAAGCCGAATTTTATAAGCACATTGGATTGTATGCTTTTAGAAAAAACACGTTGGAAGCTATCGCTAAATTGCCGGTAGGTAGATTGGAAAACTGGGAAAAACTGGAGCAGTTGCGTTGGTTAGAAAATGGCTGCTCAATTGGAGTAGAAATTACGGAATTAGAGACGATTGGGATTGATACGCCAGAAGACCTTGCTTTGGCAATTAAGAATTTAAGCTAAATTTGTTATAGCTCTGAGCATCCTAAAAGGATTGAATGTGAATAACCCCGAATGCAATTCGGAAGGACGATAAAACAACGATAATTACTCGAAGTGATTAAATATAAAATGTCTAAGGAACGCGGAATAAATAAATGCAGATTCTTGGGAGTGAGGTTTTGTTCTCCCTTTTTGCTTTAAAAGTGCTATTGATGTTGATATAATGAGCATTTTTAAAGTGAAAAATGAGGATAAAATATCCTGTCAAGAATCCGCATTTATTTAATTCGCGTTCCTAAGTAGTTTTTCACGTTAATAGTGTCGGATAGCATTTGGATGAGTTTTGAATTTGTACAAGGCAAAAAACGCAGACATAGCCTTTGCTATCTGCGCTGGCTTTTGTTAATAACAAAAAAAGCAATAGCAAAAAAGTATTTTTAACGAAGTGAAAATTTAAAAATCGCCAAATCATCCGACAGGATTAACTTGAATAACTACTTACTTTAAATGAACAATCGAATTCCAAAAAATGCCATCAATCGTCTGAATTTCAATAAAATACGCTCCTTTAGCAAGGTCTTTATTTGAAAAATCCAACTCAATTGCATTCCCATGTTCAAAATCTCCTTTTTCAAAAACAGCGACGATTTCCCCATTTAAATTAACCAAGTGAATCGCTTCAATCGGCTCCTTTACATCCTTCATTTCAATAATCAAACGGTCGCGAAAAGGATTTGGAAATACCTTAATATTCGATTTGAGATTAGCTTCCTCCACCGCATTCGGCTCTTCTAAAAACGGTAAAACATTAAATCTTAACAACTTTTGCGGCAACACCGAAAACGCTTCTGAGACGACATATCCCGTTCGATCATTTCTAAAAGTAATACCTTCCGCTTGACTTGTACTTATTGCGCTACCCAGACTAATTTTTCGCTTATTTCCTTTAAAAAATTGATTTCCAGGATAATCAAATAATAACCAAAGAAGAACTTCCGAAGTCGCCGTATTGTACCCTAAAAGCAGCACCTCGCCCTCATCGCTAATATCCGCAGAAGTGATTTGCACCTGTACTTCAAGCGAATCTCTCACCTGCGCAACATGTTCGCCTGCCGTCGTCGGCAATACGTAATGACGCGTTTTAAAATCCACCCAATTTTTAGAAAATAGGTGCAAACTATCTTCAAAAACAAACATCGCTTCGCAGTCATAATTGTTGTTATTGCTATTAAGGGTAAAATCAGTTTGATCGCTGAAAATAAACTCAATAACTTCAGCAGTCGCCACATTTTCTGTCAGGTCTCCTTTTGAAATTTTATACACCCGTAGGTTCGTTCGATTCCCATCATTATTACCAAAATCACCGACATAAACATGGGTTTCATCCTCCGTCATATCTTCCCAATCGTAGTTGTCCGCCCCCGCAATCGTTACGATGTGTTCAATTGCGCCCATCAAGGAATCAATCTGATAAATACGATCTTCATTGCCCCCATCCTCATGCGTCCAAAGCGTTTCATTGAAAAATCCTGCACCTGAAACTTCCTCTAAATTGGAAGGCAATTGCGTGATTTCCGTCAATTGATAATTCGTGGTTGGATAAATACAAGAGCCATCATTTTCTGTGGCTGCTGCATCGAAATTATTGGCTTGTGGGTCGGTACAGCCTGATTGTGCAGACGCATTTTGAAATGATAAGAAAAGGGGTAAAATTAGGATAAGATATTTCATAAAATTCGTTGTTGTCAATAAAATGGAAAATTACAGAAAACTTGTGAGGGGGAGGAATTAATTCCCCAGCAAACTAAGTTTTTGCAATATAGCAAATCCCGAAGGGATTGAATATGAATACTGCAATAATCATTAAATGGCTATCTATTAACTTGATATTTAAGAAACGAGAAAATCCTAAGGAATGCGAAATAAATAAAGTTAGATTCTTGAGAGAGAGGTTTTGTTCTCAGCTTTTGCTTTGAAAGTGCGATTTATGTTAATCTAATGAGCATTTTTAAAGTAAAAAATGAGGGCAAAATATCCTCTGAAGAGTCTGAGTTTATTTAATTCGCATTCCTAAGCTTTTCAAGCTTCAAAAAAAATGTGCCTCACCTGCGGCGCGGCCTCAAATGCCCCAACGCGAGGCGAAGCCGAGCGCAGAATTATAGGTGACAAGTTTGTAGCTATTTTATTGGGTGTTTTCAAATTTTTACTGAAAAAGATTCCCCTTCTCCACAAGGTTTCCTAAAATTCCGCATCTAACCTTTCAACTCCTCATTTTTTAATCATAAAATCAACCACTAAAAATTTATGCAGCAACTTCTACTTTCAGACAGACCTTCAAACGAGTCCTTTATTAAAAAAAAAACTGTAAAAGTTATGAAAAATTTATTTGTGGCATTGAATCTCCTGACTATAATCCTCATTTTTACCCACTGCGCGACAGACGATAGTTTCAACCCTGACAACGATACCGGCATAAACACACCGACGAACAACGACAATAACGGCAGTAATACCAATACCCTCGACAATCGTGGTTTGCCACTGACAACCACCGACCCTATCGCCAATCCAACCTCCGATGCGAAGGTAGAATTGGGCAGATTACTCTTTTGGGACCCCGTACTTTCTGGTGAAAAAGACGTGGCTTGCGCAACTTGTCACCACCCTCAATTTGGGTATTCAGATGGACGGGAATTACCAATTGGCGTAGGTGGAATTGGGATTGGACCCAACCGTTTTGATGGCGCAAATGACGATATTGGTTTGGTACAACGCAATTCACCAACGATCATCAATACTGCGTTTAATGGCATTCGGATAGGTCAAAATTACGTCCCCGAAGCTGCGCCAATGTTTTGGGACAACCGCGTTGAAAGTCTGGAAGCACAGACCATCTTACCAACCATGTCGTTTGAAGAAATGCGTGGACATACCTACGAAGAAAATGAAACGCTACCAACAATTATTGCTCGCTTGAATGCAATTCCTGAATACCAAACTCAATTTCAGACGGCTTTCGGCGGCAATAACCCGATTAATTCTGACAATATCGGACGAGCTATTGCTACATTTGAACGCAGTATTGTCGCCAATAATAGCCCCTTCGACCGCTATGCCCGAGGGGATGAAAATGCCTTGACTGACCAGCAAATTGATGGCATGCAACGTTTCGATGCGGTGGGCTGCGATAATTGCCACGCTGGACAGATGTTTTCGGATTATGAATTGCACATTTTGGCAGTTCCAGACAATCAAGTTTTGGGTTTTTCGGATGATGGTGCGAATAGCACTTATGCTTTTCGGACGCCGACTTTACGAAATTTGAATGTGACTCAACCCTACTTTCACAATGGCGTTGCAGGTAATTTGCAAACGGTTCTAAATTTTTACAATCAGATTCAAAACGGAAATAACGGTGGCGGTGGCAATGACGGCTTGAATGCTAATCCAAATGTAAATGACAATCAAATTGATCCGCTAATTGGAGACTTAAACCTAAGAGGAAATGACATTCAGCCCATTATCGCCTTTATTCAGGCATTGAATGATGATAGTTTTGATAAAACAATTCCAGCGAGTGTGCCGAGTGGTCTGCAAGTTGGAGGAAGAATTAATTAAGTCCTTCTTTGCATCTAAATTTTAATAAAACTGCCGTTGGCCCTCACAATACCAACGGCAGCTTTATTGTAAAAGCCAAATTTGCTCACCTGAGCAAATTTCATTTAAAAATTTGACTATCAACATTTTAAATCAATTCATTTTATCAAAATAACGCATTTCCAACCTTTCTTCCTTTTTTGAAATGCTTTAATGAACCGAAAAACGCTTACCTTGTTGACAATTCCTATATCAATGAATTTAAACGCAACACCGTCAACATGAAGAACACATCTATTCTATCCTTTACAATATTTTTAACTGCTTGTTTTCTCTGGTTAAATTTTCAGCCTCAACCAACAGGACAAACCCAATTGACCACCAATAATGACTTGCCTTTTTTTGAAAAAGAGACGAAAGGCTGGTTTAAAATGAAGGATAATACGCAACTTGCTGTCCAGAATTTATTGGACAAGCACCATACTGATTTAGGATTGACACAATGGGACGAGTTGGAAAATTATCGCAACAATGTCGATGATTTGGGCATGACACACCACCGATTTCAACAATATCATAAAGGGATTTTAGTCGAAAATGCAGAGTTGTTGATTCATGAAAAAGACGGTTTTGTGCAAACTTTTAATGGAGAATTAGTGGCTAATTTAGATTTAAACGCCAGTCCAACATTTACAAAAGAAACCGCGATTGATTTGGCTTTAGATTTTTTACCCGCTGAAAAATACATTTGGGAAGACGACGGCGCAGAGGCAATCTTGCAGCGCATTGAAAAGAATACAGCCGCTACTTTTTATCCAAATCCTGAATTGGTTTGGTTGAAATTAGACACGCCAACCGACACCTATCGCTTGGCTTATAAAATGGATATTCAAGCGGAAAAACCACTTTTCCGGCAAATCATTTACGTTGATGCGATAGACGAAACCAATCTTTTGGAAGTTGAAATGATTCACGCCGCCAATGTGGTAGGGGAAGCGGAAACGAAATATAGCGGAACGCGCTCAATTGTCACCGATTCAATTACACCCAATGCATACAATCTTCGCGAAACTACTCGCGGCGATGGCGTAGAAACGTATAACTTAATGGGCAGCACAGAATTTGGCGACGGCGTTGATTTTGTAGACGATGACAACATTTGGAACAACGTCAATGACGAACAAGATGAAGTCGCAACCGACGCACATTGGGGCGCAGAAATGACCTTTGATTACCTGCAAACGGTGCATAACTATACGGGCGTGGATGGCGAAGGAATGGCTTTTATCAATTATGTGCATTATAATGAAGGCGTCGTAAATGCCTTTTGGAATGGGAGTTGGGCATCTTTTGGTGATGGCGATAATAGCCGCAGTCCTTTGACTTCCTTGGATGTAGTGGCGCACGAATTTGCGCACGGCATCACGGCAGCCAATGCGCGTTTGATTTATCGAAATGAGTCGGGGGCATTGAATGAATCTTTTAGCGATATTTTTGGCGCGGCGGTAGAATTTTGGGCAACACCAGATGCTGCGGATTGGTTGATTGGGGAGGATTTCCATATTTTTGGTGGCGAATTTAGAGATATGGAAAACCCAAACTCTAAAGGGCATCCCCATACTTACTTAGGGGATAATTGGGTGACGGGTTCTGGAGATAATGGCGGTGTCCATAGCAATAGCGGCGTTCAAAATTACTGGTTTTACTTGTTATCAGAAGGTGGCAGCGGAACGAATAACAATGGTGAAAACTATGAAGTTGAAGCAATCGGTATTGACACAGCGGCAGCGATTGCCTTTCGTAATTTACGGTTTTATTTGACTCGAAATTCCAATCATTTTGATGCCCGTGAAGGTGGTTTGCAGTCGGCAGAGGATTTGTACGGCGTTTGTTCGTATGAAGTGACGCAAACGGGAAATGCTTGGTACGCGGTTGGTCTGGGCAATGGTTTTGCAGACAATGATTTGCGATTATTGGAGATTTCAAACCCTGTTGGGGTGACTTGTGGCTTAAATGCCGAAGAGTTTCCGACACTCGCATTTCGTTATAATGGATGCCTGACGCCGCTTGAATCTGGATTGGCAATTCCCATTTCTATGCAAGTAGATAGTGGCAATATTGTGCAAGACACCGTGATTTTGACAGAAGTTATAGAAGCCGCGGATACGATTCTTTTTACTTTTAATAAACCGATTAATGGTTTGGGAATTGCGGGCGACCACATCCTCCGAGTTTGGACAGCATTAGAAAATGACCCTTATGGTCAAAACGATACGCTATCCGTTGACATTTTTAATATTATCGAACAGAACACGGATTTTTCGGGTGAAGACTCCCCCACTCCGACGCCTGCCTGTTTTATGACGACCAAAAATATTGAAATGAATATGGTCTTTTTAGGTTGTGATTCGATTGCAGCGGGAACGGAATTGGCGGTATATTATAGCATCAATGATGACGCGCCAACCGAAGAAATCCATATTTTATCGGCTACTTTATTCACCTTTGATACGATAACGCACGTTTTTGCGACACCTGCTGATTTTACCAGCAACTTGGGTCGAAATGATTTAAAAGCAGGCGTGAATTTGCCTGGCGACTTTTTAAATGACAATGATGAAACGCCTTTTCGCATCGTTACCAATCCAGAATTAATGGTAGAAGATGACTTATTGACTTTTGAAAATGGCGCTATTTCACTGGATTCTATCTACTTTTTTCCAAATGAAAAAGCGGCAATTTATCCTTCTCCTGATGCAGCAGCGACGGGCATGACAGGTATTTTGATGACCGGTGGCAATGCGCCAAGTCTATTTGAAACCGATGAATTTACGGAACCTGCCGATTCCAATGTTTGGATGGTCAATGAGCAATTCAATGCTCAATCGTGCATTTGTGTAAACGCGACGGATATGGATATGGATATGGTGACGTTAAGTTTTGACCTCAAACAAACGATGTCTCCGATTCATTTGGTGGCATTTGGCGCAATTTCTCCGTACGCAAGTCCGATGCGGGTCTTGGTCAATCAAGAACCGATTAGTGAAACGTTTGTCCCATCAACATTTACAGGGGACGATTTTGTTAATCATAGTATGAATTTAAATGATTGGGTAGGAACAAGTTTTGAGGTTTGTTTTGAAACTCGAAACTTGGTCAGCGCAGAATCTGATGTTACGAATAAAGGCGATAATGCGTATTTGGACAATATCAATATTAGTTCGGATTTGGTGGCGACGAAGGAAATTTTGACCCAATTTAAAGGCATGACTACCTTTCCAAATCCAACTTCGGGTGCATTTTCGATGACTTGGGAAAGTACAAATTCTGGAAATTTGGATGTCGCTGTTTTTGATGTTTTTGGAAAAAAAGTAAAGCAACTGAGGACACAAAATCGCATTGGTTTTAATCAATTGTCGTTGAAATTGGACCCCGTGGATGCGGGCACTTATTTTGTACGGATGTCAGATGGTGAAGCGGCAATTTTGCAGCGAGTGATTGTTTTTTAAAGTGAAGACGAACAGTCTACTTAATGTTTTTTTTTTAGAAATGGTTGGAACATTTTCGATGTTTCAACCATCTCTAAGAAAATTTATTGGTTCACATACGCGGAGTAATCTGCGCAATCTTTAATCACCATTTTATAATAGTCGGTATCCGTGAAATCATCTTCGATTTGTTGGTAAGTTTTTAGATAATCTTTGGGTGGGGCATTCTTTTCTTCATAACCATAATAGGAATAATTTTCATCCCGATATTTCCTTCTTTCACATTTGGCAAGCATAAATGTAGCTTCTACTTTCAATTCATCGTTATTGGATTTTAATGCTTTTTTATAAAAAGCCGTTACTTTTGGTAAATTATAAACATCTCGATTGCCTCTTGCCCCGTGATCAATAAAATCATAAACATATTCCAATGGATGTTCTAAATCTTCGTATGAATTTACACTTTTAAAATAATCCCTTGCTTGCCAAGCATGCGCATACCAAGAAGTGTTGTAATAATAATTACCTAATTGCAAATTAGCGACAGGCTTTTTAGGTGAATACGTTTTGGTCAAATTCCTCAACCCAATCACTTTTTCAATCAACTTTAAATGAGAATATTGACTACTATCCATCACAGTCGCTTCGTGGGTATGTGTCATACTTCTAAATGGACTTTTAATTTCCATATCATATTTTGGAATCATTGAAAATGCTGCATATGCCGCATACAACTGGTCCTCCATTAAATAGGATTTTCCCAAAATTTCAATAATTTCTCGACGTTTTTTAATGTTTTCTTTATCAATCAAATAAGTTTCAAAACCACTTTTATTTTTCTTATCAAATAACTCTAAAACAGCTTTTGCCGTTTGACTATGCGGATATAACTTCAATCCCTCAATGGAATACAAACACAAATACGCTTTCCCCAACTCTCCTTGTTTGTAATATAAATCTGCCATTTTTTCGAAGATATAATTATGTTCTTGATATTCAAAGAACCAATCATCCCCAACAATCCATTCATCTATTTTTGAATTATAATGCGCAACTTCTCCAAATTTCATTGGGTTTTGAATCATTTGATTTTCCAATAATAAATCACCTAATTTATCCTCCATCCAATGTTTCACCGTATCGGTTAAACTCAACAATAGCCCAAATTGAAATATTTCTATTTGGTCATTCATTAATCCTTTTCCATACACTTTTTGAGCCGCTTTTGCCAAAACATCTTGCGCAGCAGCATGATTGTCATCTAAAAACTCCAAATATCCATCCGCCGCTTCCCATAGTGGAAGTCGCACTACTTTTTGTTCCACCACAACCTTTTTGACAAACGGTTTTATCTGTTGCAAATAGGCTTTTGCTTCTGCCTTTGGAATGGTCTTAAATCCTTCTTCCAATTTTTCAAAACCTTCAAACTTATCCTCCAAAATCGACGTTTCTAATTTCTGTAATTCACGCACCAGCAACACTTCTAAAAATGGTGATTTGGGATGGAATTGATAAATAGCTTCCATTTCTTCCAATGCCTTGCTATATTTATCCAATGCGCGGATGTAATATAGATTAGCACGTTCTTTATTGTTTTTACACCTTTTTAAAACAGCCTGCCACATCTCCTCCGAATCAATATTCATACTTCGATATTGATTACCATTTGAAAAATTATTGGACGCTAATACTTTGGAAAACAAATAGTTACCTTCTGCCTTCTTAGAAATCTCTTTTGATGTTACCAATTCTCCTGCTTTATGCGCCATTGCCCAATATTGCATAATACTTGGTACACTTTTCAAAGGTTTTACATACTTTTCATAAGCATCAACTGCACTTCCATCAAAATAATGTGCCAATCGAACCAACTGAAAAGCATAACGCAACTTGATAAACCTATCCTTTGCTTTTGCGTAATTCTCTTTTCCAGTCCGTATCAATTCTGGTTTTTTTTTACCGGCTTCTGTAGATTCTTTTTCTTCCGTTTCCCAATTATAAGTATGAGGATTAGAAACTGCTGGCTCGCACTGCTTGGCATACATCAAATAAGGCAAAAAATCTGGATGTCTACCTTTTTCTAAATAAGTTATCAACGTATTGAGCTTATAGCGTAAAGGAATCGAAATACGTTGATTGGTCTTTCTTTTTTGCAGTAATTCTAAGTCTCCAATAGTTGCTTGATAAATAAGCTGTCGAATGTCTTTTTCTGAAGGTTTCCCATCAAAATATTCTTTCCATTCCTCAATATTCTGTTTCATTTCGTCCACCTCTCCGTCAAATCTAAAATCGTAATCATACGAATAATAAACTTCACTAAACAAAAACGGTTTCCCTAATTGCTTGCCTAAAATTTCTGGATGTATCAAAGTATAACCTCGATACACCGGTGGAAAATAACCGCAGGGTGTTGCGACAAAATAAGGTAAAATTAATAATGAAAGTAGTAAAAGAATGGGTCGTTTTTTATTTTTCATGGTCTTAATTTTTGCGATAAAAACAAGCGATGTAATACGAATTAAGTATTCGTCATCGTTGGAAAAGCATTTATAAAATCAGCCTGCTTAAAGATAACTTAAAAAACTATCCTCATTCCAACTTCAACACCACCATCTCCATTTCCAAGACCACTTTATCCACCGTCACCACGCCTATTTTTTCACAAACCTGACCGCCTGCCAAGTTCGCCATCTTTGCAATCAACTGAATATCAATACCTAATGCCAAGCCCAGTGCCGCCACGCTAACCACCGTATCGCCTGCTCCACAGACATCTGCAATGGAGCGCGGATGCGTTGGAATAATTACAGCCTCCTCTCCATCATCTACAAAAACACCTTTTTCAGATAGCGTAATCAGGCTGTATTTGTTCTTTAATTTTTGTCGCATTTCTAAAGAAGCTTGCTTTAAATTTTCTAAATCTGGCATAACTTTTCGCTGCAAAGCGGCTTCGACTTCTTTTAAATTGGGTTTGAAAAGCGTGACGTTTTGATAGGACCAAAAATTAGAAAATTTCGGGTCAACTATCGTAGGAATATTGTGCTGCGTCGCCATGACCATTGCAATATGAATCACCGATTTGGTTAAAACGCCTTTATTATAGTCTTGTAAAAGTAGCACATCAATTTTCTGACTTTTGAATAAATCCTGTAGTCCATCCCAGAGTTTGGCGGCTTCTTTTGCAGATAAATCGTGGGAATCTTCGCTATCCATGCGCAGCAAATGTTGATTGCCCGCGATGACTCGACTTTTCACGGTCGTTCGTCGTTCTTCTGATTGAAAAATGCCATCTGCCACAAGTTCATTTTCTTGCAAAATTCGCAAAAAAATCGCGCCTTCCTCATCTTTTCCAATTACGCTACATAAAATCGGCGTCGCGCCCAATGCTTTCAAATTCAAAGCTACATTTGCCGCACCGCCGAGTCTATTTTCTGCATCCAAAAGGTTAACAATCGGCACAGGAGCTTCAGGTGAAATGCGTTCCACTTTCCCAGTCAGATAGCGGTCAATCATTACATCACCGATGACCAAAACTCGTAGGTCGTTAAATTTTTTAAAAATGTCTGTTCGTTTCATCGGCACAAAAGTAAGGAATGAAAAATTAAAAATACTGCGTAAGGAACCCGAAAAAATACTACGCGCTACCTGCGGCAGCGCGGGCGGGGTTCTTGAGGATAAAAAATGATTTTTGCAAAATCATTTTTTATCCTCAAACTCCTTTTGTAAAAAGTAACTTTTGAAATACTTTATTGATTTATTTTTAGAATAGTCTCTTCTTTAATTTTAACTTTGTTTCTATGAATTTTTCGAACAGAATTTTCGCTATTACCACTGTTATTTTAATCACCCTTATTTATCTCTTGCAAAAAGGATAAATCACCAGAACCATTCATTCCACCACCGCCACCTATTCCATTATTGGAAACGATAGAAGTGATGCAAGACCCATTTGAAATCGTGCCGTTCGCTGCGGAATTGGTGGTCAAAACATCTCGTGCCTGCCAAATTAAATATACGATTACTGGCGAGCATCCCGTTACGAAAATAAGTCCAAGTTTTAAAAAGGAAACAGTGATGCTGGTGCTTGAACTGTATGGCGGCATCGAAAATTTGGTGGTTGTTCAATTAACCGATACCGATGGGAATATTGAAAAAGATACCGTTTTTATTGAAACCAGCCCGAATCCTTTGCTACTTCCTAATGTCGAAATTGTGACGATAGATACGGATAAAAAGGAAGCCAGTTTCACTTTTGCGATGTATGAAGTCATATCTGCAGGCAGTCATAGCTTCCCATTTATCATGGACGATGCAGGAAAAATTAGATGGTATATGAATTTAAAACACGTTGAAAATTTAGCATCTCCTGGCGAGTTTTTAGACAATGGAAATTTAATTTTTGCCTTTGGTGGCTTTATTTGTGAATTTAGCTTGATGAGCAAAGAAGTCAGCCGTTTTTCCATTCTAGGCTATGCCCAACACCATGATATTTTTTAAAAAGAGGATGGCAATTTACTCGTAGCAGTCACCAATAATGGCGATACGACTTATTTATAGAGCGGAACGCATTCAGTTTTAAATAAAAAAACTGCCGCTGAAATTCAATTCAGCGGCAGTTTTCAGCACCTTGCCCCTCATTCTTACTTCTACATTTTTAATTCTTAATTGAATTAATTCGGCATTTTATCCGGATTCAATAAGTCATAAAACTGGTCTAACTTAGGCATAATAATAATGCGGGTTCGACGATTCGTTGATTTTCCATCTGCTGTTGCGTTACTCGCCAAGGTATTAAATTCACCACGACCTGCCGCAATCAAGCGATTTGGGTCAATGCTGTGTTGTTCTTTCAATGCTCGAACGACAGAAGTTGAACGCAAGACACTTAAATCCCAATTGTCCCGAATACACTCGGTTTTGATTGGGTCATTATCGGTATAACCTTCTACCATAACCTCAAAACCTGGACGAGATTTAACGATAGTTGCAATTTTACCCAACACTTCATCTGCTCGGCTGGTAATTTTGTAGCTACCACTTTCGTATAACATTTTGTCAGACAAATTAATGAATACGACTGTTTTATCAACTTTTACTTCTACATCCTCATCGTCAATACCTTTAGATAAAACTGATTTCAAATTAACTGCCAAAACTAAGTTGATAGAATCTGCTTTAGTTTTAGCCGCTTGAATCAACCGAATGTATTTATCTTTTGATGCCAATTGCGACAAGGTTTTATCAATATTGCTACTCGCAGATTGAGACAAAACGGTCAAATCACCTACTTGTTCTACTTGATTTTGTCGTTGTTTTTTCAAATCTTCAATTTGGTCACGCAAGTCTTTCATTTGCTCAGCGCGCACTCGACTTTCCGTTTTCATATTGGTTTTTTCTTGTTCGCAAGCTGACAATTTTGTCATATATGCGTTCAAGTCTTCACCACATTTACCCAAATCTGAATTGGCTTTCTCCAAATCAGATTGTACGCCTTCCAATACCTTTTTGCTAACACAAGAAGAAGTCATAACAATAACAAAGAACAATAAAAAGATTTTTCCAAATGTATTCATAAATGATTTAAAATTTTAATATTAAAAATTTGATTCCTTTATAAAAACGATTGTATGCACGTGATGTTCATTCAATCGTTTTGTTAATTCAAAATAAAGACTGAATATTTCAAATGGGTCACAGAAATTTTCACCAAATACGCTCTAAGTAGCTATTCAAGTTAATAGTGTCGGATAGCATTTGGATGAGTTTTGAATTTGTACAAGGCAAAAAACGCAGACATAACCTTTGCTATCTGCGCTGGCTTTTTTTAATACTCGATGTTCAAGTTTTTAGAAAAGATTCAAAGGAAAGAAACGTATAACTTTGCATAAAATTAAAAATGGAAAAAGCACAAATTTTGCCTTTTATCAATAATTTTATCAATAATTTTATCGCAGCGTTGTCTGAAAGTTTAAGAAGTACAAATCCTTCGTTTAGATTAACAAAATGTCAATGTCTATGGTTAAGTTTTTGTCTGGCTGGAATTTTGTTACCGAATAAAATATGCTGGTCAAGTTTTCATCGCAATAGCTTTGGGGGCTGGGGAGTGAGTGCATTGAGTTGGATGTTCCGTTAGAGTAGAATTAACTGGGAGTTGTTATTAGAATCGAGTATAAGAGTGATACTAACGAAATATGGAATAACAAAAGGCAGCTTAGAATTAGATGAAACAGACCAAGAGCGGTCAAAAAATGCAAAGAAGCTGTTTAAATTAGGAAAGCAGAAGGACAAGAAAAGTGTCGGATTATTTTGATAAGCGTGCAGGCATCTTCAGTAAGATACAGATACGAGGAGGAAAACAAGAAACAATTTATTATTCCAGTGTGATTGCAAAAGTGAATTCACATGGAAAGAAACGATTAATAATCGCCTTGAAATATGAGGACGAAGCGAATTATCGCTATATTGTTGCTCAAAATATGACCTGGCGCGTACAAGACGTTTTGGAATGCTTTTCCATACGTTGGTTAGTAGAAGTCTTTTTTCAAGACTGGAAAATGTATGAAGGGTGGGGGCAGTTGACCAAGCACGTGGGTGTTGAAGGGTCTCGGAATTCCTTGATTCTGAGCCTGCTGTTTGATCACTACCTCCTTTCTCATCCTACACAAGCAGCCATGATTAAGGACAACCTTCCTTTGCATACTGTGGGAAGTCTACGAAATAAACTTAGTGTTCAAAGCCTTGTACAAGTCTTTCAGTACATTTTAGCACAACCCGACCCAAAAGAGTATTTAGCAAAATTGGTGCAGCAGATTGATGAAATTTATCTGCTTCGAGCATCGTCCAAACATATGTCTGGACGAACGCCAAATTGGGGACCAACATAGACAAAGGTCACTAAAAGGTAGTCTAATTTTTTGTTATAAAATCGTCAATTGGGGTGATTTTACAGGTTTTCTTTGATTCAAAATCAAAAAAAGATAGGCTACCCCGAATTTAAACTAAAAAAACTTGAACATAGAGTAAATACAAAAAAAGCAATAGCAAAAAAGTATTTTTTAACGAAGTACAAATTTAAAAATCGCCAAATCATCCGACAGTATTAACTTGAATAACTACTAAGTAGAAGACTGTAATTGTCTATGGAACGAATTCAGTAACTTTAGTAAAAAAAAATGAGCAAAAAAAAGACCCGAAAACCTACTACAGTATCGGGCCAAACATAAGTGTATAGCAAGTTATGATGGCTAATAAGGATTTTTGAATGGTTAATGATTAGAGATCAATGTTTAATGCCAGCTTAGCATTAAACATTAATCCATAATCATTAAACAGTCTCGTCAAAACATTAATCCACGTTATCGTGTAAAAAGGAATTATTTTCCCGGAAAGTTGGACCCTCTTCGTCTCTATTTTCATTTTCTGAAATTGTCCATCCTGACATCTGTTCGTCGGAAGAATGTGGCACATTATCCAACTGAACACCACGACGTTTAAACGCAGGTTCATTCTCCAACTCATTGATAGAATGTGGGTTATTCAATTTCACTCGGGTACTGCGCAATCGCTCGCGACGTGCTCGATCTTGTTCTGCTTTGCGGCGCCGCACTTCTTCTTCGCGCTCAAGGTCTTCTTCTTTTCGATAAGGCTCGTCGTAAGAGTAGCCCGGTCGGTATTTATTAATGGTCTCCCGCACATCATCAAATTCAAACACTGCTGGTTTGCGTAGTTGCGGTCGTTCTTTTTCTATTTCAGTATCGTGATTGGTTATCGCCGAAAGACCTCCTTTTTTTTTGGGGATAGACATATCGTCGTCATCCAGGTTCACGCGAATTTTCTCCTTTACTTTACCCGTCTCTTTATCGTAATTTTTGTTACTTTCAAAACCAGTTGCAATTACAGTTACACAAATCGCATCACCCAAGCTTTCATCGTAGCAGTTACCCCAAATCAAATCGGTTCCATAACCTGCTTCTTCTTGTACGAATTCAGTGATTTCAAAAATCTCATCCATCGTTACCTCTCGTGTACCCGAAGTGATGTTGACCAAAATGTGTTGCGCCCCGCGTATGTTGCTATCCTCCAATAACGGAGAACTCAACGCATTATCAACGGCTTGCTTCGCACGGTCGTCGCCTTCCGCAGTAGAGGTACCCATAATCGCAACACCACTGCCACGCATTACCGTATTTACATCCTCAAAATCAACGTTCACATAACCCGGAACAGTGATGATTTCAGCGATACCCTTAGCTGCCGTCGTCAAAATATTATCGGCTTGGCTAAATGCCTCCGAAATTTTTAAGTTACCATGAATTTGACGCAATTTATCATTGGAAATAATGATTAACGTATCCACATTTTTCTTCAATTCTTCTAAACCATCAAAACCCTGAGAAGTTCGTTTTCGACCCTCAAAAGTAAATGGTAAAGTGACGATTCCTACCGTCAAAATATCCATTTCCTGTGCTGCCTTGGCAATAATTGGCGCAGCACCTGTACCTGTTCCACCACCCATTCCAGCAGTAACAAACAACATTTTGCAATTGTCTGTCAAATATTCTCGAATGGCATCAATGCTTTCTTCGCACGCCAAACGTCCGATATTTGGTTTAGAACCCGCTCCACGCCCCGATGTCAAATCAGGTCCTAAAGAAATTTTTGTTGGTACTGGACTCTGTTCCATCGCCTGTTTATCGGTATTACAAATCGCAAAATCAACTCCGACAATGCCTTGATTGTACATGTGATTGACCGCGTTGCTACCTCCCCCTCCGACACCAATAACCTTGATTATTGGGGCTTCGTTGTTGTCATCAATTAGTTTGAAAATCATAACTGCTATTTTTGTTTTAACACAATTTGTGAATGGTTAAATTTTAATGGTTTACGTGCCAGCCAAGCACAATTCACAAATAAGTTTAAGTATGTATAGTATTTTTTTTTTAAAATTTAGAATCTGGTTCTGCCTCAAACCACTCCTTCGTCTTCTTAAACAAAGAAGAATACCAGTTCCCATCCTCTCTTCCTTCCGCTTCTTCTTCATAAACATCTCCCTTAACTGGCGCAACAACTGCCACAGGCTCTGCAATTTCTTCCTCCACTGGATACCCTTTCGCTTCCATTTCATCAATGCCTTTCAACAACAGACCAATTACGGTTGAGAAAATCGGGCTGCTAACTTGTTCGGAATAGCCATGTGCCAAATGCTCAACTGGAATACCAATACGCGCACTCATACCTGTATGAAATTCCGTCAATTTGTCAATGTGATTCAACAAAGAACCACCACCGGTCAAGACGATGCCACCAACTAATTTATTTTCAAAACCAGACCGTCGGATTTCCCAAACGACATAATCTAAAATTTCTTCCGCTCGTGCCTGAATAATGCGAGACAAATTCTTTTCAGAAATCTCTTTCGGATCGCGTCCTTTCAAACCTGGAATGGTAATAATTCGATTATCATAAACCTCTTCTGCCAATGCCGATCCAAATTTAACTTTCAATTTTTCTGCCTGCTGCAACATTACCATACAGCCATCTTTGATATCTTTGGTAATCACCTCACCACCAAACGGAATCACCGCTGTATGTCGAATAATACCTTCACTAAAAATGGTAATATCCGTCGTTCCGCCTCCAATATCAACTAATGCAATACCTGCGTCTTTCTCTTCTTCGCTCAACACTGCCGCTGCCGAAGCAATCGGTTCAAGAGTTATACTTCCTACCTTCAAACCCGTGCGTTCGACACATTTTTGAATGTTTTGAGAAGCCGTAATTTGTCCAGTAATAATGTGAAAATTCGCTTCCAATCGAACACCAGACATCCCTATCGGATCAATAATTCCTTGCTCATGGTCAATGGTATATTCTTGTGGAATAACGTGTAAAATCTTATCACCAGGAGGCAACACCAATTTATACATATCATTAATTAATCGCTCAATATCAGCATGACCAATTTCGGTATGGTTGTTATCTCGCGTCAACATACCCCGGTGCTGCAAGCTCTTGATGTGCTGCCCCGCGATACCAACATGTACCGTCTTAAAATCCTGACGTGCAGTCCGTTGTGCTTGTTTTACTGCTTCGATAATAGCACGAACTGTTTTTTCGATGTTGGAAACAACGCCTCTCATCACTCCTTCTGAATTGACCTTTCCAACACCGAGAATTTCTAATTTTCCATGTTCATTTTTATAGCCTGCTACTGCGCATACTTTGGTCGTTCCAATGTCGAGTGCAACTACGATTTCATTTTTGTTGAAGTTTTCGTCCATCATAACATTCGTTTTTAAAATGATAATTTGCAAAGGCTTGCTGTCCTTTGATTTTATCTAATTTGTGTAGTTTTCTAAATGATTTTTTGCAAATTTTGAATTTTAAAACTCTTTTTCCTACTGTTTAAAATGCAAAATTTGCAAAAATGTAATTCTAATATGTTTATAAAAGTAAAGCGATAAGCTCTCTTTTTAATGTTCAATTTTTTTAATCTCCTGACCGTGAGTCACGAGCCATATATCGTGCGCCGTCTTTATCGTTTCTGTGCAACTACTTGTCCTTCGTATCTCAAATCCAGACTTTTATACCTTGAATACCCTTCGTACGGCATTCCGCTTTCATAAAAAATCTTCAATCGCTCCAGTTTTTCTTCAGCACCGTCAATTGTACCAAAGCGAATTTTCTGGTCACCCACTTTTGGAACGAGCGTAAAACCACCTGCGTTGGTATGCACTTGTTCAATTTGAGAACGGTAAAATTCATCTGCTCGAATGTGATGCGCCAAGTGAAAAAGGTCTTGCAATAAATGCTTTTCCTTTTCCAAAAAATCTGTTGAATGCGGTGGTAAATCTCCCGTTGCGACCAACACCCTTGCTGTAAAATGTTTGGACAATGGCAACTTATTACCATCTTTATCCAAATAATAATTCAACCCATTGTTGTCAATCACTCGTAGCACCGGTTCGCGCTGCCACACTTCAATTTTTACTTCATTTTGCGTATTGATATGCACTTCTGCATCCAAAACAAACGCATCGTCTTTCAGCACTCTTTCGAGCCGATTGATGTTGACAACGTTCTGCTTTTGTCCTTCCAAATCAAAGCCAAAACTTCGCCGAATCAACTCCCGCACATCACTCGTATCAATCAACCGATAGCCGCCTGGCAATGGATTAATAACAACCTCTAATTGCTGTATATCACTACCCGATTTGCGCTCTATCGCGGAGACGATAAGTACTAAAGTCAGAAACAAGCCAGCTATCCAGCCGAGTCGTTTTAAAGTTTTTATTAGCTCCAGATTATTCATTTATTTTATTCAACTAACATCTTAGAAACGCGTAGCAATTAATATATAAAAAGCGTTCCACTTTAGAAAACTTTCATTTTTTTTTAGAAGAAAAAATCAGTTAAAGTCATTTTTCTACTAAAAACTGCTTTATCGGTTCAATAAAGTCCACAATATCACCCGCTCCCAACATTATTAACACTTCTATTTCTTTATTTTTCAAAACATTCATTAATGTTTCTTTAGTCACCAACTCTTTAGCTTCCAACGTCATCTTTTCAAAGACGATTCCCGAATCCACGCCTCCAATCGGTTCTTCTCTCGCTGGATATATATCCATGAGCAAACACTCATTTAACAAATCTAATGCGTGGGCAAATTCTTCCTGAAAATCCCTCGTTCGAGAGTATAAATGTGGCTGAAAAATACCCGTTATTTTTCGATTTGGAAACAGCTCTTTTGCTGCCGAAATCGCTGCGGTTAACTCGGTCGGATGATGGGCGTAATCATTGATAAAGACCAAATTTTCTTCCCGAAGGATAAACTCAAACCGCCGCTTAATCCCTTTGAATGTCCGCAAACCCTTTCGTAAATCTACCGTCGAAACACCCAGTTTGGTCGCTATTGCCATTGCTGCTAATGTATTTTCAACATTGTGCCGCCCTGGTAACGGTGTCCAAAAATCTGAATCAACCTTCGTCAAATAGTGGCTCTTTCGCCCCTGTACAAAATCAAAATGAAATCCACCGTCCACCACGCCTACTCTTTCCGCTCGAAAATCACCATCTTTTATACCATACGTTTCAATCTCTTGATTGTCAAACAATTGTGCCAATTCATCTTGAACAATAATAGTTCCATCAGCTTTAACATTTTTTACGAATTCTTTAAAACCGGTCTCCAACATTTCTTCCTGACTTCCGTAAATATCTAAGTGGTCTGCATCCATACTTAAAATCACGGCAATCTCTGGTGTCAGGTGCAAAAATGAACGATCGTACTCGTCTGCTTCAATCACCACCCAATCACTTTTTCCTTCGACATAATTGCTACCATAATTTTGGGCAATCCCGCCTAAAAATCCAGTACAATCAATGCCCCCTTCTTTCAACAAATGCGTCAAAATCGTCGTCGTCGTCGTCTTTCCATGTGTCCCTGCAATCGCTATCGTCCGCTGACTTCGACTAATGATACCGAGCACTTCTGCTCGTTTTTTTATCGGTGTTCTCTTGGTATCAAAATATTGGTATTCTTTATGATTTTTTGGTACTGCTGGTGTGTAAACGACTAAGTCAATGCCTTCGGGAATTTTTGCGACCTCCTCATTGTAATGAATCGTCATTCCTTCGGCAGTTAGTTGGTCGGTCAGTGGAGTTTGGGTCTTGTCATAACCGTGTATTTCTATTCCTCGACTGTTAAAATAGCGGGCAAGGGCACTCATGCCGATGCCACCGATGCCGAGGAAGTAGAGTTTTTTTAAGTTTTCGAGACGCATTTACGTTTCGTTTAGTGGTTAATTAAGTTGATTCGTTCGTTTGTGCAAGAACCCCCAGCCCCTAAAGGGGGAGCGATTCGAGCAATTTTTAAGATTCTGCTAAAATCTTAACTTTTGGTTCTTTCTTTTTCTTTGGTTTCGAGTTCTTTTAATTTTTGGCGTATTTCATTTAATACTTTTGGTATATTGGTTAAAACTTCTTCGTTTCTAAATCTAATTTCATCAATTAGAACCTCTTTTAGATGAAATGTCCTTTCTTTATCAAATTTCCGCTGCTCTTCGTTTTTATGATAACCGCCATCTAATTCAATTGACAATCTTTTTGCATGACAATAGAAATCCAAAATGTAAATGCCAATTGGATGCTGTCTCCTAAATTTTAAGTCATCCAATTTTTTAGCCCTCAGTTCTTCCCATAATGCTATTTCAGCTTTCGTCATATTTTCTCTAAGCTTCTTGGCATATTCAAACATTTTTGTTGATGCCATTTGATGCATTTCAAGATAAGCTAATTTGGGTTTGTAGCTTTTCATTGGTTTGGGTTTGGTTATGAATGAGTATTTATTTTTCAAGTTAAGAACCCCCAGCCCCTAAAGGGAGCGTGCAGTTCGTTGTTAACTATTTAAATCATTATTCCTAAGTAACGGTAAAAAAATAACTTCCCCAAAACTCTCCTGTATTTCTTTTGTCCTTATTTTTTACTTTTGAAACAGTCATTATGTATAGATAACTCCTATTTCAGAAGCAAAAACTAAGACCAAAATAAACGAGGATAGTTGGGGAACTTATTCTTTCACCGTTACTAAGTACGTGTCCCTAAATAATCGACACTTTTCGACAGGACTATTTTCCGTTTAAAAAACTTAAAAATGCCTTCAATAGAAGGACTATTAAAGAATTTTTTAAATTTCTTAAACAAAAAATATCCTCTGTCAAAAGTATCGATTATTTAAGGTCACCTACCTAAGTATTAATTTTCAAAAAAGATACTTTCTAAAAAATTAAGCAGCATTTTTTTATCAGATTGGATGTACTCCCCTTTAGGAGTCGGGGGGGGTCTTGTGCAAATGCTCCAATCTACCCTACCATCCTCAGAATTTCATCCGCAATAACCTTTGCCGCATTATCCTTCTTCAATTTCAAAATATTCCTACTCAACTCTTTCTTCAAATTTTCATCCTCCAAAACCTCCATTGCCCGCGAAATCATCTTATCGGCTTCCTTATCCTCCACCAAAACAGCCGCATCGACTTCCACCAACGCCATCGCATTCTTCATCTGATGGTCTTCCGAAACGTTTGGCGAAGGAATCAAAATCGCAGGTTTTCCAACAAAGCACAACTCCGAAATCGTCAAAGCACCTGCTCGTCCAATCACCACGTCAGCCATCGCGTACGCCAAATCCATTTGGTCGATAAACTGCCGAACCTCCACGTTGGAGAGTTTCGCCGTATCCGAATTTTGCATTTCGTCGATGTATAATTTTCCAGCCTGCCAAAGAACTTGGGTATTCGTCTCGTTTTTCAGCAACTCTGCGTTGGCGACCATCGAATTATTGATAGTCCGCGCGCCGAGGCTGCCGCCGAAGACGAAAATTGTTTTTTTATTAGGGTCAAAACCGAAGTAACTATATGCTTCGGCTCGTTTTTTATCAAGGTGCTCAAAAATCTCCTGTCGAACAGGATTGCCCGTATGGACTATTTTATTTTTTGGAAAAAACTTATCCATTCCATTATAGGCTACACAAATCTTATTGACTTTTTTTGCCAATAAGCGATTCGTGATACCTGGAAAAGAATTTTGTTCCTGTACCAAAGTCGGAATGCCCATTCGCGTAGCGACTTCAAGTGTCGGACCACTTGCATAGCCACCGACTCCAATCACCACATCCGGTTTGAATTCACGAACAATTGTCCAAGCTCTCCACAAACTGCTGATTAATTTGAAAGGAAAAGCTAAATTTTGCAACGTCAATCGTCGTTGAAAACCGCTAATCCACAAGCCTTTAATCGGGTAGCCTGCTTTTGGAACTTTCTCCATTTCAATTTTGCCCGCTGCGCCGACGAATAAAATTTCGGCGTTTGGACGTTGCTTTTTAATTGCATTGGCAATCGCGATAGCTGGAAAGACATGACCTCCTGTGCCACCGCCGCTTATGATTACTTTCATAAAGGTTGTGCTTTTCTTATTGATAAATATTGTGCAAACCGTTCTCAACAAGTCAATAACACCGCCTCAAATTCAATATTCGCTTTAAAATTTTCAATTACTTTCTACCACCTCCACTTTTGGAGTTTCCGCCACTATTTCGATTGCTCTCGCCGCCTCGATTTCCACCGCCGTCTTTTTTCAGTAACGCCGTCGCTGGTTCTTTTTGCTGGATTTCTGGCGTCGCCGTTCGTCCTAATATCGCCGCTTTCTCTACATATTTACTGACACTCAAGATAATTCCAAAGAATGCACAAGTAAAAATTAAAGATGTTCCTCCCATACTTAGCATTGGCAATGTCAATCCCGTTACCGGAACTAAATCGACCGCTACTGCCATATTTGCGAGCGCTTGCACCACTAAATTCAAACTCAATCCAATCGCCACCATCATTCCGAATGCTTTTGCTGGGTCTTTAGAAACCATGGCCGTCACTCGAAAAAATAACAATACATACAATCCCAAGGTCACAAAACCACCGACCAAACCGTATTCCTCTATAATAATCGCATAGACATAATCGGCGTAACCTGCTGGTAGAAAATTTCGTTGAATGCTATTGCCTGGACCCATTCCGAAAATTTCACCATTGGCAATGGCAATCTTTGCTTGTTCTACTTGAAAAATATTCGAGCCTTCGCCGAACTCTTTCATCCGATTAATCCACGTTTGTAACCGGACCAATTCTGGAAAAATTTCTAATTGTGCCAACGTTACCAGAAAGGTAAACAACACAACCCACAGAAACACCAGTAAAACAATGTATTTCATAGAAACTCGCCCGACAAACATCATCATCAAACAAGTTCCCAACAATATCAAAGAAGTACTTAAATCAGCTGGTGCAATCAATCCACAGACTATCAAAATCGGAACAATAATTGGCAAGAATGCCTTATTAAAGTCCTTGATGTAGTCCTTGTGTCGCGTGATTTCTCGCGCTACATAAAGCACCAACGCCAGTTTAGCTAAATCCGAAGTCTGGAACGTTCTTCCGATATACGGCAAAGCAATCCAGCGTCTCGCATCATTGAATTCAACCCCAGCGGTTATGGTATAAACCAGCAGCGGAATCGTTATCAACATCAGCCACGGCGCAATGAGTTTATACTTTTCGTAATGTATCAAATACGTGACATACGTCACAAACATCCCAACACCCAAAAATGTCAATTGCCCCATCAAATAGGACTCTGTATCTCCTGCCCGCCTCGCGTGTGCCATTGCACTCGTTGAGCTATAAACTATCAAGAGACTGAATATCGCCAGTATCACGAATATCATCCAGATAGTTCGGTCTCCTCTTAATTCCGCGTATATTCTTGCTCCTAAACTCATATTCTTTTCCGAATTGCATTCGGGACTATTGCTATTTAATCGCTACACGATTGGTTAATTTTTAATTTTTAAGTTTTAAGTTTTAAAACTGCCTCTTTAAACAATTCCCCCCGATCCACATAATTCTCAAACAAATCAAAACTCGCACAAGCCGGACTCAACAACACAACATCTCCAGCTTCCGCATAAATCGTCGCTCGCGCCACCGCTTCCTCCGCACTCTTCGCTTCTTCAATAATTTTAATCATCGGCGAATACGTCTCCAACAACTTTGTATTATCCACGCCCAAACAAATCAACGCTTTTACTTTTCCCTCCACCAATGCTTCCAAGAGACTATAATCATTCCCCTTATCCATACCACCAGCAATCCAAACAATTGGTTTATCCATCGCGCGCAAGGCCTGCAAAACAGAATCCACATTGGTCGCTTTGCTATCGTTGATGTATTCCACACCATTGACAGTAGCTACAGATTCTAGTCGATGCGGGTCGTTGACAAAAGTATTCAAGGCAAGTTGAATGGCTTCGTCGGAAACACCGTACCGCTTGGCAGCTTTGATGGCACAGGTCGCATTGAAAAAATTATGCGGGCCTTTAAGGCTACAAACCGTCATGTCAAATTTTGAATTATCTACTCTCAGAATTATTTTGTTATTAAATAAATCATCAATTGGTACTTTACTCACAATCAAGGAGTTATTTACCATAAATTCATTAATAGCTTCGTCACTCTGGTTATAAATCAACCAATCTTGCGCATTCTGGTTCCTAGCAATCCTAAATTTCGCTGCCACGTAGTTCTCCATTTTGTAGTCATATCTATCCAGATGGTCTGGTGTGATATTGAGCAAAATAGCTACATCGGGACGAAAATCAAAGATGCCGTCGAGTTGGAAACTGCTTAATTCCAACACAAAATAGTCGAATGTATGTTCTGAAATATTTCGGGCAAAACTCTTACCGACATTCCCTCCTATGCCGACATTCAAGTTTGCTGTCTCAAAAATGTGATAGGTCAAATTAGTAGTAGTCGTTTTCCCGTTACTTCCTGTAATGCCGATGATAATCGCGTCCGTATGTCTGCTCGCAAATTCAATTTCCGAAATAACTGGAATCCCATGTTTAAGTATGTTCTGAATGATGGAGATGTGGTCGGGTATTCCCGGACTTTTAATCACCTCATCGGCTGCCAAAATTGTTTTCAAAGTATGTCCGCTTTCCTCGTATGGAATAGCGTTTGTTCTTAAAGTGTGTGTATGTTCTTTACTTATTTTTCCGTTATCAGATACGAAAATATCGTAGCCTATTTTTTTCGCTAATAATGCTGCACCTATACCGCTTTCGCCTCCTCCAAGGATAGCAACTTTTTTCTTTTTACTCATCTTAAATCATTGGTTTTCCGCCTTTTCAATCTCCTCTTTTATTCTTTCGATAAAATTTTTGTAAGGTTCTAAAACTGACATGGCCATCTCTTCATCAATTTCTACAAAATCACCATAATCTCCTTTATTTCTCCAGTCAAAAAGTTTGGCATATAAAAGTCCCTAGTCAGCATCTAACTTATTATTTTTAAAAAAATTCTCAAAAAATAACATTCTAACACCTGCATGTGACTTTGGCTTTAAATTAAGTGTTAATAGCAATCCTGATACTGCATAAAAAGCTGCATAATACAACCGATTTATGGCAGAACTCCACATTTTGTTATCATTCATCAACAATGCTGCTTCAAGCGTTTCCTCTGCTTTTTTTACTTTAAAAGCGATATACTCCCTTTTTTCATATTGCTCTTTCATAAGGAAATTCCTTCTTAACTGACATTATAATAAAGTGGCGTTATACGCTGTCTGCCGTTCCATTCATTTTTGGAAAAGAAAAGCAGCGTCAAAACCTCTCCCAATTCTAATTCCAATTCAAAAAGACCTTTTCGATATATATCTTCTTGCAAAAAACCAACTTTCTCCTCCGTCAATATCAAAAAGTCCCAATCCGAATTCTCCTTCGCATCTCCCCTCGCACGCGAACCGAATAAAATTACTTCCGCTTTCGGATTAATCTCTTCGACTGTATTTTTTACTTGGCGCAATATTTCTTTTTGTGTAGTTTTCCTTTTTTTAGTAAAAATAAAACTTCTTTACCTAATTTTCAAAGTCAAAATCGTAAATACCGCCAACAAAATCCCTACAATCCAAAACCTCGTCACCAATTTCGGCTCTGGCATCCCCAATTTCTGATAATGATGATGCAGTGGCGACATTTTAAAAATCCGCCTCCCTTCTCCGTATTTCCTTTTGGTGTATTTAAAATAAGACACCTGCAAAACGACAGATAAATTTTCCACGACGAAAATGCCGCACAAAATCGGGATAAACAACTCTTTTCTCAATAAAATAGCCATCGCACCAATGATTCCGCCTAAGGTCAAACTTCCCGTATCCCCCATAAAAACCTGCGCTGGATAAGAATTATACCATAAAAACCCAATGCAGGCTCCTAAAAAACAGGCTGCAAAAATCACCAATTCACTCGACCCCGGAATATTCAAAATGCCGAGATAACCCGACGCTACGACATTACCCGAAACATAGGCAAATACGCCAAGTGTCACGCCAATAATCGCAGAAACACCTGTTGCCAAACCGTCAATTCCATCTGTCAAATTAGCTGCATTCGATACAGAAGTCACCAAAAAGATAACCCAAGGAACGAATAAAACCCAAACGAATTTAGAGCCATTATCTGTAAAAAAACTCAACAGTGATGCATAATCTAAATCGCTATCTTTCAAAAAAGGCACATTTGTCAACGTTGTTTTAACATGCGCTATTTCTAATATCTCGCCACTTTTGGTCGGGACATCTATTCTTTTTATAATTTCATAATTGTTCAATTCTGCCACTTCCGCATCCATCCGCACCACCACATCATCACTTATCAACATCGTCACCGCTACAATCAAACCTAAAACGACCTGCCCCAGGATTTTGAACATCCCATGCAAGCCTTTTTTATTTTTTCGAAACACCTTTATATAATCATCCGTAAATCCAATCATCCCCATCCAAGTCGTTGACAAAATCATCAACAAAATATACACATTTGTCAAATCCGCCACCAATAAGCATGGAATCAGAATTGCCATGATAATAATCACACCGCCCATTGTCGGCGTACCTTCTTTTTCTTTTTGCCCTTCCAATCCAAGGTCACGAATCGTTTCTCCTACCTGCTGGTTCTGCAAAAACTTGATAATGCGACCGCCAAATAGCAAGCTGATTATCAAGGAAATAATAATCGCAACGCCTGCTCTAAATGTGATAAAATTCCACAGTCCCGCGCCACTAAAGCCATAAGTTTCCTCCAGCCATTGAAAAAGATGGTATAACATTGTATTCTTTTACGGTTGACTGTTGACGGCCAACGGTGGACGGCAACTGTCAAGTTTGTTTAAAGTTGTTTTTTGTCATTCCGACCGAAGTGGAGGAATCTGGTATGACGATCACGCCAGATTCCTCGGCTTCGCTCGGGATAACAAAAAAATGTCAAAATGACGAAAAAAACAAAAAATCGCAGCTAAACAGCAAAGTTGAGTACTAATCTACTCCGCTGTTCTAGCTGCAATTGATCTCTTTAATGATTAGCGAAACCAGGTCCCTCCAATTTCACTAACAAAGAGCATTAAAATAAGTAGGAAACGATTTTAAATTTTTACGGTTGATAATTGACAACCGGCGGTGGACGGTACCACCCAATATTTTTGGTCATTCTGTTTTTGAAGAAAAATAATTCCCATTTTTAAAAATTTGCATTCGATAAATTGCTTCCGCTCTATCGGGAGCCGTGAACCGTGAGTCCTAAACCGTCTCTCAGTTCCTCCTTATCATCAAAATGCTTTCGTTCCCCTTTAATTTCTTGATATTTCTCATGTCCTTTACCTGCTATCAAAATAATATCCCCACTTTTGGCAATAGTACAAGCCGTTTTAATTGCCTGCTTTCGATTGGTAATTGACAATACGTTTCTAATATTATACGGCGGAATACCCACTTCCATCTCCTCTATAATCACGTCTGGGTCTTCCGAACGTGGATTGTCACTCGTCAGAATGATTTGGTCGCTGTAATCGCAAGCAACTTTCGCCATTTTAGGGCGTTTCCCGCGGTCACGGTCGCCGCCGCAACCAACTACCGTGATGATTTGTCCGTTGCCTTCGTGCAATTTATGAATGGTCATTAAGACCTTTTCCAAAGCATCAGGCGTATGGGCATAATCAACGATACCGATGATTTTAGTGGTTTGATTTTGAATGTAATCAAACCGTCCTTCGGCAGCTTTTAATACACTTAGTGCAACTAAAACCTCTGATTTATCTTGTTTTAATAACATTGCTGTTGCGAAAACAGCTAATAAATTATAGGCGTTAAATATACCAATCAAGCGTCCAAAAAATTCTTCGCCATCCATTTCTAAATGCAAACCAGTTAAGCTATTGTCCAAAATTTTAGCTTTAAAATCAGCCATTGAGCGAATGCTATAGGTCTGCTTTTTAGCTTTGGTATTTTGCAACATCACCATGCCTCGTTTGTCATCCGTATTGGTCAGCGCAAATGCTGTTTTTGGCAAATTATCAAAGAACTCTTTTTTGGCGTAAATGTATTCTTTAAAGGTATTGTGATAGTCCAAATGGTCATGGGTGATATTCGTAAAGACACCACCTGTGAACGCCAGACCAGCAATACGCTTTTGATGAATCGCGTGTGAACTCACCTCCATAAACACATAATCGCAACCCGCATCCACCATTTCTTGTATTAGCAAATTTATCGTCACCGCGTCGGGTGTCGTATGCGTCGCATCTACTATTTTTCGTCCTATTTTATTTTCTATCGTCGAAAGCAAGCCAACTTTATAGCCCAATTCCGTAAATAAATCATACAAAAGGGTCACCGTCGTACTCTTCCCATTCGTGCCCGTTACGCCCACCAACTTCAGTTTTTGTGAAGGATGGTCATAAAAATTAGCTACCATCTGCCCCAATGCTTCGGAGCTATTTTCGACGACGATGTACGTAATATTATCAATTAAATCAGCCGGTAATTCCTCACAAACTACTGATTTTGCACCTTTCTCAATGGCTTTATTTATGTAGAGATGACCGTCTGTAATGGTACCTCGTGTGGCAACAAAACAACTTCCCGTAGTCACTTTTCTACTGTCAAATTGCAAATCAGCCACAGGAACGCGAACGTCCCCGTGCTGAGATTGCATCGTAAAATTTCTTAGTATGTTGTTTAATGCCTCCAAAATTCGCTCTTTAAAATAGATGTTTTGATGTATGAGTTTTTTAATATATTAGTTTTGCCAATAGTTGAAAACTCAATCTCCGTCAACATCTTTATGATGTTTGAGCAGTTTTTAAAATTATAGTGAAACAATAGCGAGGGGCTTTTAAATGATGAATGATGAATTTTAGCGTTTGCTTGTGTATTTATCGTTTATCGTTTATAATTCATCATTCAGTTACCCCAGTCGTATTCTAATTTTTTGTCCTCGAACCTTCGTTCCAGGCTTGATAGATTGCTGTTTTACACGTCCATATCCCTTCAACTCCACTTGCAATCCCAAGTTTTCTAATATATAAATAGCATCTCGTAGCCCCATGCCAACGACATTAGGTACGAGATTTTCTTTAATCGTTCTTGTCAATAATTTCAACGAATCACTTTCCGTTGCTCGAATCACCGCCCACTGCTTGGTCGATTTATTTTCAAACGGCAAGTCGAGATAACTCAACACCGTCTGCATATCCTGCCGATGACCTACGTCGTAATCAGGCAGTTGTTTTCTTGTCAAAATTGGTTTTGGGTAGTCATTTATAGTCGCGAATAATTCAATATCGCTATCCATAATTTTATCCGCTATTTCCCGAAAAACAGGTAAAGCCACCTTGCCACCGTAATAACTTCCTTGCGGCGAATTCAACAAAACGATACAAGAATACTTCGGCTTCTCTGCTGGAAAATATCCCGCAAAAGATGCTTGGTGCCCTTCTACTCGTCGTCTATTTTTAATCTTCTTATAACCTAATTGCGTCGTTCCCGTCTTTCCGGCAAACCGATAGCTATCAGATTTATACTTTCTTGCTGTTCCGTTTTCAACAACGGCTTCGAGCAAAATTTGTGCATTTTTAATGGTTTCTTTAGAAGCTATGCGCTTTCTACCAATTTGTTTTACAGGAAATTTTTCTATCTGTTCGCCAAATTCTTCCACTTCTGAAACCAAATAAGGTTTCATCATAATCCCATCATTTGCTACTGCATTATAAAAACTCAACAATTGCAATGGCGTACAAGTCACTTCATAACCAATTGACATCCAAGGAATTGTCGTCCCACTCCAATCATCTTCATCATTCCAAGCCTTCTTGATATATGGCTTTGGTTCTCCTTGTATTTCAATACCTGTCCGCGTATTTAGGTGAAACTTCTTCAAATTATCAAGGTACTTATCCTCATTACCTTTTGCCGCGTAATGTTTTTGCATCAACTTGGCGATACCGACGTTTGATGAAATTTCAAAAGCTCGTTGCACCGTTGTAGTATCTAAATAATGAATCGACGCATCTCTCATTTCTTCTTCATAAAAATTTGCTCTTCCAGAATCCAACTCCACCAAATCATCTAACTTCACATAACCATCTTCCATCAGCGACATAATCGACGCTAATTTATAAGTAGAACCTGGCTCAGTTGCTGACCCTATCGCGTTATTATAAACTTCATCATAATCGCCCGTATCAATACCGCCTTTTGGATTCCATTCCCCCAAATTAGCAATCGCGCGAATCGCTCCAGTTTCCACTTCCATCACGATGGCTACACCAAATTTCGGTTGATGTTGTTTTACTGCTTTGTACAATGCATTTTCAACAATATCTTGCAAATTCACATCTATAGTCGTTCGCAAATCCTTCCCGCTTTCGGGCTGAATTGTTGAGAGGTCTTCGACAGGAATCCAATTTCCACCCGACACTTTATACATCAATACCTTGTCCTGACCGCCTTGCAAGATTTTATTAAAACTACCTTCCAGGCCGACCATAATCGTATCATTGTCCATCACTCGCGTATAACCAATCGTCCGACGTGCCAACATATTGAATGGGCGACGACGTTCGTAATTTCGTTGAGCGATAAAGCCACCTTTGTACTGTCCTAAGTTAAAAAGTGGAAAATTGGCAATCATTTCCTTTTGTGCCAACGTTGCATTTTTAACAATTGGAATGTATTGAGACCCTTCTGCTCTTTTATCTAAAACGTACTGTCTCCAGCCACCAGCAGTCAAATCCGGATTTACATAAGTTGCAATCATCATCGACAAGCTGTCAATATTTGCTATAAAATCTTCATCTCTCATTGCTGAAGAATTCGGGTCAAATGCTATGTCAAAGAACGGAAGTGAAGTCGCCATCAGGCTACCATTTTCACTTAAAATATTTCCGCGTTCGCCTTCTACGACGCGAAATTGTCGATAATCTTCATTCCCCTTTTCTCGCCACTTTTCTCCTTGTTTTACCGAAACTTTGAATGCCTGAAAAAAAATGACCGCCGCCACGATGACTATCCCAGCAAGCACAACATATACTCTTATTAGTACTTCATTCTTTATCGTCATTTTTTCCTATTAGAAGTCAGCCGTCAGACCGCTTTGCTGTCAGAAGTCAGACCAGATAACGAGCTACTCTACTACTACTTTTTTCAATCCTCTCGCCGTTTTCCGTAGTCCCATATCTTTTACATTTTCACCGATTTGTGACAACTTGCTTTCGTACATTATTGCAGCACTCAGTTCGTTGCATTGTCGGCTATAATCTTTAATTTCTTTTTGCAAACTTTGAATTTGCCGCACTTTCTTCTCCGCATAATGCGCGTTCGCAATGTAAAGAATCGTCAAAAATCCGAGAAATAGGACAAAAGGAAAGTTCTTGAAGATTAGCTGTGCGCTAGTGCTCCCCAAACTGGTAAAACCACTGAAAGAAGAACTTATTTTTGCCATCTCTTTTTTAGTGGTGAGTTGTTAGTGGTGAGTTGTTAGTAAAACCAACCTCCTAATCACTAATTACTCACATGAAAGATGAATTATCAAGAAAAAGCGGCACTAACCACTCACCTCTAATCACTCACCGCTATTTTAATTCTGCAATCCTCAATTTCGCACTGCGGCTTCGAGGATTTATTTTGATTTCTTCCGCACTTGGAAGAATCGGTTTTTTATTAATTAATTTAAACGGGCGGTCAATTTTTCCAAAATCATCCTTTATTACTTCCCCTCTGACGTTGCCTGTTTTTAAAAAATTCTTGACCAATCGGTCTTCTAAACTATGGTACGTTTCAATCACCAATCGTCCGCCTGGTTTTAGAATTTCTAAACTGGTTTCCAAAAAGGTTTCCAACGCGCCCATTTCGTCGTTCAATTCTATTCGCAAAGCTTGAAAAACTTGCGCCAAATAACGACCACGATTCCCACGCACTATTGGACCTAAAATATTTAGAAAATCGGCGATAGTTTTAATCTTACGAACCTTCCGTTCTTCAACGATACTTTGTGCTAAAGTCTTAGAATTTCGCACCTCGCCGTATTTGCTAAATACATTTTGCAACTCCCCTATATTATAGGTATTCAAGATGTCGCTGGCTTTTCGCTCCTCTTGTTGGTTCATTCGCATGTCCAAATCTGCGTCGTAGCGAAAGGAGAAACCTCTTGTGGCTTCATCCAGTTGATGCGAACTAACGCCCAAATCGCCCAGAATCCCATCTACTTTTCGTACCCCATGTAGCTTCAAAAATTGCTTCATGTACCGAAAATTATGATGATTGAAAATAAATCGCTCATCATCCGGTATATTTGGAATGGCATCTTCGTCTTGGTCGAAACCATGAAGTTGCCCATCTTTCAATTCTTTTAAAATCAAGCGGCTATGTCCACCACCACCAAAGGTCGCATCCACATAAATGCCGTTAGGCTGGATATTTAGTCCTTCGATACATTCAGGTCCCATGACGGGATTGTGGTATTCCATTTTGATTGACTCGATTATTTCAATTATTTTGATTGACTCGATGTTGAATCAAGCGAAAAAATTAATGATTTTTAACTTGCAGTCGGCATTCCTCCTTGTTCGCCGCCCATTACCTCTTCTGCCAAAGCAGCCATGTCAATTTCTTCCTCCATCATCGCGTAATAGGTTTCTGCTTCCCAGATTTCAATTCGGTCTCCGCTGCATGCCAAAACTACTTCGTTTTTGATGTTCGCATAGTCCAACAAAACCTGTGGAATATTAACTCTATCTGAACCTCCAAGTGTCATTCCAGTAGCTCCACGAAGAAAATGTCGTTTAAACAAAACGTTTTTTGCAACAAATTGATTTAATTTATTAATTTCGTCCGCCATTTTGTCCCAAACTGTTTGAGGGTACAAAACGAGGTATTTTTTGAAGCCCCGATTGATGATAAATTTATGTGCATCAAAATCTTCTAATTGCTTGAGCAATGCGGAAGGAAGTCTGATTCGACCCTTCGCATCCACTTTACATGGATATTCGCCCAAGATTTGATTTTGCATAAATTTTCTCGATAAAATCAGTAAAACAATGTAGTTAAGCCTTTTAAAAAAGTATGTGGAGGGTGTTGACAGCTAGCTAAAAATTAACTTTAACTATTTTGTCCTTTATTCTCAACTTAAAGTTTAACTCGCTAATACTGACACTAAAAAATTACTCCATTGGTCAAAAGTAGAAAACTTTGCCACAACTTGCCACTTTTTGACACTTTTTTTTTCCACATTTTCATGTGCATGGATGAAACGCCCATTTCTGAGTGTAAATAACTCCTAATAAAAGGCTAAAATCCGATATTACACTTTATCTTTAATCATAATATAAAACAAAAATGAAGATTGTAGATTTATCAAAACCAATCCAATACAATGAAAATGATCCTTGGTTTATGAAGGTCAAAATCAAGCATAAATCGCATAAAAAAGCGAAGTGGTTGATTCGTTTTTTAGGACTTCCTTTTCGGTTATTTCCGAAAAAATTTGTGGGTTGGGCAGACGATACTATTGTCAAAATGGGCGTGCATTCGACGACTCATATTGACGCACCGTGGCATTATTCGCCGACGTGTGAGGGCAAGCCTGCGAAGACGATTGATGAAGTTCCGTTAGACTGGTGTTTTGGGGAAGGAATAGTGATTGATATGAAGTATAAACCTGATTTTGAAGAAGTTACGGTAGCAGATATTCAGACTTTTTTAAAGAAAGAAAAGTTGGAAATTCAGCCCAAAATGATTGTTTTGATAAAGACGGGCAGAGATAAATTTAATGGGACTAAAGACTTCCATAAAGTCGGTACGGGTATGAGTGCAGCGGCGACAGAATGGCTGATTGACCAAGGCATTAAGGTTATGGGGATTGATGCTTGGGGCTGGGATTTGCCGCTTCCGTATTTGATTGAACAGGCAAAAAAGACGAACAATCCTGAGTTGTTTTGGAATGCGCATTTGGTAGGGCGAGATAAAGAATATTGCCATATGGAGCAACTTGTTAATCTGGATGCGCTACCCTATTCTGGGTTTAAAGTTGCGGTTTTTCCATTAAAAATTGTGGGAGCGTCGGCTGCGCCGGCAAGAGTTGTGGCGATGGTGGAGGAGTAATATTTTTTTTAAAAATTAGATAGGATAGTTACGCGGATTGAACAGATGCGACGGATTTGAACAGATTTTTTTAGTGGTCTGATGCTTTAACTTCTTTTAAAATAGGTTTCAATATGGAATGTCTTCGCCAAATGATGAATGTTGAATTATAAATGATGAATAATTGAAAACAGATAGGTAATCAGGTTGAAAATTAATAATTGTCGATTATTAATTATTTTTCTGATTATTTAGACTTAAGTAAGTGACACTATTTATTGGGGTAATTTGAAAACATCTTTATTCCGCTATTTTCCTCTTAAAAATAGTTCCGTGATGTAGACCATGCAACGATTT
>JBLHWU010000028.1:0-38140 GCA_047629355.1 Saprospiraceae bacterium
AGTGGGCTACACCATCCAAAAATTCAGCCGTTCCATACAACGCATCTGCTTTTACTGCTTTAATTTCAATCTCTCCAAATGTCTTATGGAAGGATTTTACTAAATTTAACCCAATCTGCAACTTGGTCGGATAAGCCAAATTACGAACTGGTTTAGTCGGACGTTTCTGCTTTTTGAGTTTCGCTTTCTTTAATTTCGCCTCTTGCTTTTGCCAATTCTTTAAATTAGGATTCATCTGATAAAAACCAAAGCCAACTGGTAAACTTACTGTATCCGTCATCAATAGTAAAAACACAATACATTGACCGTTGAAATATCCGCCACTTTTCTTGTCCTTCTGCTTTCCTAATTTAAACAGCTTCTTTGCATTTTTTGACCGCTCTCGGTCTGTTTCATCTAATTCTAAGCTGCCTTTTGTTATTCCATATTTCGTTAGTATCACTCTTATACTCGATTCTAATAACAACTCCCAGTTAATTCTACTCTAACGGAACATCCAACTCAATGCACTCACTTCCCAGCCCCCAAAGCTATTGCGATGAAAACTTGACCAGCATATTTTATTCGGTAACAAAATTCCAGCCAGACAAAAACTTAACCATAGACATTGACATTGACATTTTGTTAATCTAAACGAAGGATTTGTACTTCTTAAACTTTCAGACAACGCTGCGATAAAATTATTGATAAAAGGCAAAGTTATACGTTTCTTTCCTTTGAATCTTTTCTAAAAACTTGAACATCGAGTTATAACTTATTGTCTATTCAAAATCAAGACTGTAGGCTTCCCTATCACTCCAGCTTCTTCCATTGATTTTTGTAATTCTGAATCAGTAAAAAAGTCCTGAAAAGCGGCTACAGAAGTCCATTTACTAATGATATATACCGTTTTTGGATCATCCTGTATCGTACCAAACTCAGAACTTAGTTCGCCCGCAACTAAACGGTTCGAAAGTTCCGCTTCAAATCTTAATTTCCATTGATCAAAATCATTCACTTGGTGAGATACAAAGACTTTGACAGTTGGGGTCAACACCGATTTAGCTATTTTCCATTTACCGTTAAATTTGAGCATCGTGTTTTCGTAAGCACCAGAAATATTGACCATTATGTCATAAACGTTGGTTATTCCGTAAATTTCAAAAGTCCCTTTTACGATAAAAGCATGGTGATAGTCTGACCAATTAATGGTTTTTTGCTGCAATAATAAGGTCGCATTGTTGAGTATAAATTGTTCTCTAAAAAAGGCAGCAATTTGGTCTGCGCCCATGATTTTTTTGCCGTATTGGTCTGTCCGAGTGGCATCTTCCACATACATTTTTTGGATAGCGGCAACGTCACTTTGGTTATAAGCAGCCATAAATTGGTGAAGAAATTCTTGCAATTCAACTTCATCGCTTGTCGTTTGGGCTGATAAGTTATTGGAAGCTGCTGCGATAAAAAGGGCAGTAAATAGAATGAAAATTTTCATAATAATTTTTTTTAATTTAAATTCAAGCTGGATTTTTTCGTTATTTTCTTATCAAGAAAAAAGAATATCATTGGTAGGTTTTGAACAGTTCTATTTTTGTTTTTCTTGATAAAAAGAAACAAAAATCAAGACTTAGTTTCCTTTTTAAAGCTCCAAAATATGAAAAAATCTAAACAAAATAAACTCGCTATCGCACAAGCCGTATGTTGGTATCGACATCATCACCAAATGAAGAATTTAAAATTAACAGCAGTTAATTTTCCCTCAAGCCTCTCTGCGCCGAAGGCGATGAGCTGGGTGTTTTTGATGGGTAAAATCGGGACTAACGCCCAATTTTGCCCATCAAACTCCCCATTAATGTAGAATTAATTGCTACGAGTTAATTAAATAGTGACCCATTATAATAAGCAGTCTCATCTACAATCTTTTCTTCTTTGTTGAAAGTATGTTGATAATGAATAGGGCACTCAATTTTCTTTTTATCAGATTTGCGTTCCAAATAAATAATCCACCAAGAAAAAACAACTCCTGTGTTGCCCATTTCATATTCCATATAATCTGGATAACCAACCTGTTCTAATGACACGATATCATAAGTGTCGAGCATTTGTTTATCCGCTATTTTTTGTATCTCCAAAGAAACCAACTTATCTTTCATGTTATTAATGTCAGAGAAGGTTGTGGTTTCATCGAAATAGCTGTAATATCTATCTAAATCGTTATTTTCAAGCGAAAATAACATTCTGCGCACTTTGTTGATGCATTCATGCTGATTGTAGATAATTCCATTTTTTCTCTCGCCATAACCCGCTCGTATTTCATTGCCGATATTCGGATTGTTGTATATCCATACCTCTTCAATCTTGTTGTTTGCATTGAATTTAAATTCCTGATGGAAATTCATATTGACTTTTACACCCGTTTCTTTATGTACACCTTTGAGATGGTCCCAGGTTTCCACATAAACCTCTTTAAATTTTGGGTCAGTGTATTCAAGAGCATCAGGATAGCCACCTTTTATTGGCGTAATGGTAAAGTAATCAAGTGAATTGTGCCATGCTTTTATTCCTTGTAAATAGGCTAACTTATTTATTCCTTTGTCAAAAGGAGTGGCTGTTGCCACAAAATGTGCCTTAAAATTGTCCGCTAAATAACCCGCAATTTTGGTCGTATCGCCAGCGGCAAATGCCTTAGTATACGCCTCTGCTACCTCAATGGCTGGGTGTTCAATATAGATAGTTCCGTTCGCCTTTTTTTGGCTAAAGCCGATGAAGGGTAACATAGTCAGAAAGAGAATTGCTAATTTTTTCATAGGTCATTGTTGATTTTGTAGCAGTTAAGTACCTGGACACAATTAATTAGGTAATTTTATAAACATCTTTTTCCGCTACTTTTCCTTTAAAAATTTCTTTAATAACACTGGCTATTTAAGAATTTTTAAAGAAAAATTATCGAAAAAATCTTAGGAATGCGAATTAAATAAACTCAGACTCTTGAGCGGATATTTAGTCCCTATTTTTCACTTAAAAAATGCTCATTATATCAATACAAATCGCACTTTTAAAGCAAAAAATAGGAAGGAAAACGCGCGTTCAAAAAAGTAACTTTATTTAATTCGCGTTCCTTACCAAATTAATTACCAGGGGTTACTTATTAACCGCACTTTTTTTGAATATTTACTAAGATTAGTAAATGATTTTTGTTGGTAAAAAATTGAAATAAAAATCTGTTGACTTTATCGTTTCTAATGCGCTTTATATACTTCTAGCTCAATTTCAATCAAAAACTCTGGTAAAGCCAATTCCTTCACCCCAATCCAAGAACCTGTCGGGAACTGCTTTTTATAAACCTCATTTCGATATGCTGATACTTCCAGAAACTTAGTCATATTGGTCGTAAAATGTTCTCCATATAAACGTCATCAAATGTACAGTCATAGTGTTTTAACACTTTTTTCAAATCGGAATAGCAACTTTTCATTTGTTGCTCAAAATCACCAACAGCGGTTGGGTTTCCAGCATCGTCCATACTAACTGCGCCTGAAACGGTGATGTGGTTACCAATTTTTACGGCGTGGGAATAACCAAACGCTTGTTCGGTTTCCGGTCGGAGTTGGAAATATTCAGGTGCTTCAGATGTATTCATCGCTGCCCGTGCCTTATCCGCTCGTTCTTTGGAAATAGTCATACCCATCGCTGCTGCTTTATCATAATATTTTGCAGATTTAGCGTAGTCTTTATTGACCATATAATACTCTTCCATGCTATCGTAAGGATTGGCTTCTTTTGATGCCAAAGTAATGTATTTTTCAAAGGCCGTTTTAGCTTTGTCCATTTCCGCCACTTTTTCCCCATATAGCAGTAGCCTAAAGAGTTATAAGCAGGCGCATAATCGGGGCTTAGCGCTATTAATTTTTGAGCATAAGGCAAAGCAGCATCCATATCGCCGTCTACGTAGCCTATATTTGTATACGCCCATTCGTAAGCTCGGATTGTTTTGGGGTAGGCAGCAAGTAACCAATGCTTTCATATTTTTGCTTGACTTTGCCTTCATGTCTTTATCCCATAGCAGAAGTTGCTGGCGAAATATTTTTCGGCGTTGTTGAATTTGCTGTCATCAATCGCTAAAGCTTTGTCAATAGATGCTTCTGCCTTTTCGGAAGAACCCCGAAAAATTATAGATACCTAAGATATTAACATACCCCATAAATAAATTGGGGTCTGTTTCCAAGGCTTTTTCTATTTGTACGATAGCATCCTTGAAATTAGTAATGTAAATCAAGTCTAACCCTTTTTTGTAATCCGCTTTAGCACTTGCTGACTTAGAAGATACCGGAAGGCCTAAATCCTGTATGGTACTGATATTGGTAGCGCTTAATATGAAGGCAATGGCAAAAAATAATTTTTTTTTGTTTAAAATTTTTATCCTTGCTAAGGGGGACTTTAAAGGAACGCCCTCAATTGGATTGAAATGATAGAGAATTATTGTGCTTAGGATTAACTTGAATGACTACTAAGGAACGGTAAAAAATACCTCCACCATCTATTAAGTATTTCTTTTGCCCTTATTTTCCACTTTTGAAACAGTCATTATGTAGAGATAATTCCTACTTTAAAAAGTAAAAACTAAGACCAAAATAAATGTTGCCAGATGGCGGACTTATTTTTTACCGTTATTTAATTTGAATGATTATTTAGCGGTGTCAGCCAGCTGCTTTGTATCTGCATATTGCTGAAAAGCGGTGATTTTTCCATCTTTTAATGTCCAAAGGTGGGCAGCTTGAGCATCCACTAATTTACCGGTTTTCTTCACTTTTCCGTCGTAGCGTAAAGTGGACAAAATTTGATTTTCACTCATTTCATGCAATTGAAGATCTTTTAATTTAAAGTACTCATGGTCTGCGCCGAGGCGACCAAAAAGGGCTAAAACTGCATCTGGGCCGATGTAAGGATTGCCGTCCGCTAAAGGATTACCTTCCGCTTCGTTCCAGACAACTTTGGCATCTAATGCAGCTATCACATTTGGAATATCGCCCGTTGCGAAATTTTCATACAAATCATCAATAATACTCAAATTTTCTGGATTGGAAAGCACGCCCAACTGCTGCATAAACACCATATTGTCCATAAAATCTTGTTCCTGCGCTATTTTTCCGTCTTTCATCTCTGTGAGGGTCATGCCGCTCACATTTACTGATTTTCCAGTGGCAGGAATACCGAAAAAGTTGCCCGTATGTTTGCCCGCAAAAGTCCATTGTTTGACGAGTTTATTGCTTTTTCCAAAGCACTCATTAATAGTAAATTCAATGTCGGAAAAACCCGTCAAGAAATTTTGGTAATACGCTTTGAAAGCTTCAATACCCACCAAATTTTCGGGTTCCAAAATCATGGTGATGTCTTCGGTGAAATTGGTTTCGTTGATGGCATCGATATTTCCCTTGTTGACAATGTCGTCCCAAACAGATGTGTACATTTTTAAATTGGCTTCACCTTGGGCATTTTCTGCCGTATTTTGATTGTTACAACTAGTTAAAGCTGCGGATAGAAATATTGCAAAAGCTGCAATTGTGAAAAAATTGGTAATTTTCATTGTTTAAAGTTTGTAGCAGTTATTGCTGCTCTTTTTAATTAAAACTTTCATTTGATTTCCAGGCATTTTTCTATTTTTATTGAGGTTGCTTGTTAAGTACAGTCAGTTTTTCAAGAAAGTCATGATTGATTTGGGGAAAATTACAAATAGCGATATTTTTGGTGTCCGAATAACCCACTCCCACCTCACAAAACCTTTTGATTTTCGTTGTCATAAATGGTTCTACCTATACTCATCCTTCGTTTCTACCGTAGTAAATCCCATCGGCTGGGAAGCTATCATACAATTTAAAATAGTCTTCACTATTGCCCCGCATTTCGTTAGTTTCGTTTTCTACCGATACTTCAGAATGAGTAGGTGCGACTTCTGTGAAGGGATTTTTTGTGTAAGCAAATCCGTATGACTTCATTTTGGCTAAAGCTGATGAAGGGTAACATCATCATGAATACAAAGGCTAATTTTTTCATGGTTTCAGTTGTTTTTTATTGATTTAAAAATTGGGGATTTAGAACAATGCAAAGGTGGGAGTAAGACAGGGGAATGTCTTTCACGTATTTTACAAAATGTAGGATTTATTTTACAAAAGGAGAAAAAAAAGTAGGATTTATCTTGCAAAAATTTGTAAAATTAGTGCTAAATAGTTGATTATTAATTAGTTATAAACTGACTTGGATTTCGTCCAAATTCTTTTTGAAACACCCGTGAAAAATAGCTTGGATCGGTAAAACCCACATCATAAGCGATTTCAGAGACATTAAATTGACCAGTTTTTAACAATTCAAGTGCTTTTTGCAGGCGATAAGAGCGGATAAATTGGGAAGGTGTTTTGTTCGTCAACGCTTTTAATTTTCGATAGAGTTGCATTTGGCTAATGGGAATAGCCAAAGCCAATTGAGTCACCCCAAATTCCGCGTCGCTGAGGTGTTCTTGGATGTGTTCGTGGAGTTTTTGCAGGAAGATATCTTCCACAGAAAGTTCGGCAGGTTTTTCATTTAAAATGGTAGAGTTAGTATAACGCAATTGTAATTGTTGGCGAATGTCCACCAAGTTTTTTAATTGAATTAGCAATTCTTCTTTGTCAAACGGCTTGGTTAAATAAGCATCTGCGCCATATTTCAACCCGTCCACTTTATCTGTTTGCGTAGCTCTTGCAGTCAGTAAAATGATGGGAATGTGGCTGGTTCGCTCATCTTGCTTCAAAGTTTCACACACTTCGTAGCCATTTTTTTCGGGCATCATCACATCGCTGATAATGATGTCAGGAATGATTTCTACGGCTTTTTCAATACCTAATAAACCATTTTTGGCGGTGTGAATGTTGTAATCATTGTTTAAAATCGTTTTAATATAGGTGATAATATCTGAGTTGTCTTCAATGATTAATAATTCAGGAAAAGAAGAAATTAAAATTGGTTGAGTTTCCTTGGGCGTTTTATTTTCTTTTTTATTCTCATCAATAAAATGGATAGGTTGCTGTTCATAAAGTTCCACTTTTTGGACTTCCTTTTTTTTATCCAAAACCGTCGCTTTCATTTGTGCTTTAACGGGTAAATTCAGCGTGAATTCCGTTCCTTCTTTAGGTTGACTTTCCACTTCTATTTGTCCGTCCATCAACTCCACCAATTCTTTGGTCAACGCTAAACCTATGCCTGTCCCTTCTTCTTTATAATGCCCTGAATGATTAACTTGATAAAAACGGTCAAAAATATGGCTGATATTTTTTGGTGAAATACCGATGCCGGTATCTTTAATCTTCAATTTTAAAAAAGGCTGCCCATCTTGCTCGGTTTGATTGGCGTGAAAAATTATTTTCCCATCTCGCGGGGTGAACTTCAGCGCATTTGACAATAAGTTATAAACGATTTGCTGTATTTTTTCTTCATCAAAATCCATCATTATCACTTTTTCTTCCGAATAAAAAAGCAAGCGAATATTTTTTTGCGTAGCTGCGGAATAAAAAGATTCGGTCAGGTATTGTAAATAAGCGATGATGTCTTGATGTATGTTATTTAGTTGCAACGTCCCCGATTCCAATTTTGATAAATCCAGTAATTGGTTGATTAACCGCAATAGATTTTTGCTATTGCGCTGGATGAGTTTTTTCTCCTGTGAATGATTTTTTAGATTGTCACTCATGCCCATAATAACGGTCAGCGGTGTGCGAAATTCGTGAGTAATATTGGTATAAAAACGTGCTTTAAACCCATTCAACTCTTTAAGGCGATTGGCTTCAATTTGCTTTTTCTCTTGAATTAATTGGCTTTCCTTCAATTTAAAATCCGCCTGTTGCTTGGCTTGCTCTTGCTTTCTTTGCCGATACGCCAACCCGAGAGAAAAAATGATAACCTCAATAATTGTTCCTCCTTGCAAATAGAAAATGGAAAAATTAGTTACTGAAACTCGGGAAAATATAGTCAATATAGAACCGATACTTATCGCTGCAATACCTGCAATAATGAAGTATCCTTTTTTATCCTTGGTTTTAAATAGCGGGTATATCAAAGAACAACAAGTAACCATTACAAAAATAATATAAAATATTGATACCGTATCTTCTATAACATTGCTGAAATTAGATAAATATAAAATAAAAACATCTAATAAAACTAGTGGGAAACCTAAGTAAATAACAATTTTATAGAATAATCCCCATTTAGGTAATAGCTCTTTTAAATCCAAAAAACTGCGAATAAAAGCTAGATAACACATCAAGCCTAAATAAATCGACAATTTCATAAAAATCCAATATTGCGGATGATTAGGAAATAAATCTATGCCCAACCAATTCGTCAAGTCACCAGAAGTATAACCAGAATAAATCACCATCATAATTAGATAGCCAGAATAAAAAATAAAGCTGCGGTCTCGACCAAAAAAATAGACGATGAGGTTATATAAAAACATCATCAGTAAAAAGCCTAAATAAATCGCTTCATTAGTTTTGGTCTTCAACAAATCATTATAATAGCTTTCGAGGTTCTCCAAGTAAACATAAAAGGAAGGATTGATAGAGGCTCTTTCGCTGATTCCCCGAAAATAAATAGTAACCACTTCCTCCGGAAGAAGTGCAATTTTCATCAGATTACCCTTAGTGGTTGGTACGAATTTTTTAGTACGTTCGGGTGTAAAGATACCATTGCGCTCTTGTCTCCATTTGCCGTTTCTATCTTGAGTGTAAATGTCCATCTCTGTCCAGGAAGTGGAGAAAGATAAAACCCATTCAAGGTGTTCTGCTGCATCGGGTAAGTGATTTTCGAGTTGAATTTTACCCCAATAATATTTATGGTTTTGAAGATTTAAGGTATGGTTTGGATAAGCCTGAAATTTATCTTGCAAATCAGATTGAAGAATATCTTCAATAGAATGTTTTGACGTAGCATCTTCTAAAATTTGAATATAGGATTGTAGTTGATAATAAGGTTGGTCTTTTTCTAAAGTGAAGATTTGGGAAGCAGAATCGCTAGTCGGAGGGGAGGTTTTATCAATTTGACAACTGGCAATCAACAGTATATATATTATCCCCCAATAGTATAAATGTCTTTTGTTTTTCATGTTTTGTAGCAGCTGCTTTTTTTAATTCAAATATATGGTAAAAAAGGAGAAATAGTAATTTTGAACGATTTCATTTAGTCAAATTTTAAAAAATAATTGAAAATTAACCTCTGCTAAGGAGTTTCGACCGATGAAATCAATAAGAAGATTTGATTTGTTTAACAAAATCAAATGTAAGCATTTTTTAGTCCTTTATTTTCCGTAAAAGATTCTTTTAATAAAAGAACAAAAAATCTGGTTAATTCATATTTTATAAATATTTTTGTCGTGTTTCTAAATAACATCATTTAACAAAAGCAATTTAAAGCACCTACATGGCCAATAACACCACCTTAAAAGCACGGTTAATTTTATACAATCGAGGAAAGATTTTATTACTGAAACAGCAAAAGAAAAACGGAGGAAATTATTCTTTAGTCGGCGGTACAATTGAAGACAATGAGACGGCTAAAGAGTCTCTGATTCGAGAAAGTTTGGAAGAAGCAGGTATTGTTTTGAAAAAGGAAAATCTGGAATTGGCGCATGTGCTGCACAAGCAAACAAAGAAGGGACAGCGGGTGACTTTTTATTTTAAAACTTCGCGTTGGGAAGGGAATTTACGGTCGCGCGAACCTGAAAAATTTCAGGGCGTGGAATGGTTTCATTTGTACAATTTACCGAAAAATTTGACGGGGACAGTGCGCCACGTTATGCGGCAATATCGAAAAGGAAAGGTCTATTCTGCTTTTAATGAAAAAAAAGCGAAACCAGAGGTTGAATATTAAAAGAAGGCGTCAGGTGTCAGAAATTCAGGTGTCAGAGATAGTATTATTGAACTGCTGACCGCTAATTCCTTAAATCTAGTCTATCAAAAAAGAAGGTGATTATTTCTTTTGCTGTTTAAATTTTTCTTATTTTTACTAAATAAATTAGCTACACACTTACAATTCTAAGACTTTACTCCTCCGACTTTTTATTGAAAAGTATCTTGCAAATAATTGATAGTCAATTGACTACGAAAATAAATATACTATGTCTAAACCATTAACTAAAGGACGAAAACTACAATTTACTATAATTTCCTTACTCTTGGTGACGCTTTTGATTTGGGGTGTTGCAGAGGTTGTTTTTCGCGGACTCGTATATATGCGTAGTCAAAACTACCCAACACAAACTACCGAATTTGATGAAAAAATGGGCTGGCATGCCGTTCCAGATTTCACTTTTCAAGGGACTGTTCCTGATGGAAAAGGAAACGAATACGACCTCAATTTTAAGACCGACGAAAATGGTTTTAAGTATTTTGGACGGCTGGACAATCCCGAAGACAAGCGATTATTAGTAATTGGCGACTCTTATACACATGCGATTGAGGTATCGAATGACAAGACGTATTACGGATTAATGGCGGATAGTTTGAAGAAATATAAGGTGGAATTGTTTGCTTATGGTGCGCGTGGAATTGGTACGTTACAACAATATATTTGGGCAGAAAAATGGTATGAAGAAATCGAACCTGACGCTGTTTTATGGCAATTTTGTTTCAATGATATTTACAATAGTAGCTATGATTTGGAAAGTACCAGCTATTTTAATAACAATCGAAAAATGCGTCCTTATTTAGAAAATGGGGAAGTGGTTTACAAAAATCCAGCGCGTCTCGGCATGGGCGGATTGCGGCAATTTTCGCTGTTTTTAGATTTTATTTTAACTAAAATGGAAGTGATTATCGAAGGCAATGACCATGAAAATCAGACGGCTTCGGAGGATTTAGTGAAAGGTCAACATACTGATTTTAAAAAGTATCAAGCTGCTTTGCAGACCTTCGATACAATGGTTAAAAAGATGAAAAAGAAGATGGATAAAGGGATGGCAATTCTCGCTTTTCCTGTCGATGATACGCAACCGTATTTAGAGGATATGACCGCAATTTTTCAAAAAAATGGAATTCCGGTGGTGAAGCAAGTCCCCGCATTGGTTACGCGAGCAAGTGAAAAAGGGGCGTCTGTTTGGGCAAAAGACCAAGCGCATTGGAATGAAAATGGCCACGCGATTGCGTCGGAGGAAATTTGGAAATATTTAGAGCCGATTGTTCGGTATCCGGATTCTTTGTCGTTTGAAAAATATCAGGCGGAACATTAAATTTCCACCAAGTTTACTCGTTTATCTTGCTTCATTTCTTCAGGTATCGCCGCCAAAATATCCGTCTGCAATGCCTCAATTAACGCTCGCTTAATAAAATCTCGATGCGTCACTAGACTCACCTCTCGCACGGGGGCAGGTGGCTGAAAAGATTTCAATTTCTTCTGTCTTTTAGGAGATAAATACTGAATTGCCAATTCTGGCAAAATAGTCACACCATATTGATTGTCAACCAATTGTCGTAAAGTTTCAAGGCTTCCCGCGGCGTATTCTAACTGCATTGTTGACTGTTTGTGGATTTCACATAAGTTCATAATTTGTGACCGAAAACAATGCCCTTCTTCTAATAACCAAAGCTCATTTGGATTCAAATCTTCAGGCAAGAGGTATTCTTTGTCAAAATCATGAGAGGCATAAACGAAGAAGGTTTCGTAAAAAAGGGGCGTTTCTTTAATTTTAGAATCCTTCAGCGGCGTCACTAAAATACCTGCGTCCAATTGCCCACGTTTTAGTTTTTCTGCCATCACTTCCGTTGTATATTCTGATATTTTTAAACGAATTTTAGGATATTTTTTTAAAAAAGATTTGATAAATAAAGGGAGTAGATAAGGCGCAAGTGTTGGAATGATGCCTAATCGCAATTCTCCTTCTAAAATGCCTTTTTGTTGCGAAACAATTTCACTCAACAGGTTAGCTTCTTGCAATACTTTTCGGGCTTGTTCTATCAATAATTTGCCCGTTTCAGTAGGAATTAAGGGTTTTTTACTGCGGTCAAAAATTTTGGTATCGAGTTCCTCCTCTAATTTCTGTACCATCATACTGAGCGTGGGTTGCGTGACAAAACAGGATTTGGCAGCGTTGGCAAAGTGGCGGTGTTGGTCGAGGGCGACAATGTATTCAAGTTGAGAAAGATTCATTAAATCAATTTTATTTATGCAAATGTAGATAAAATCAATTTGACTGATGTAAATAATTGTAACATCTTTTGTGTTTGAAATTAGAGGAACTATTCAGGTAGCGGATATCTTAGCTAAAAAACGACTAAATCTTCAAAATACAACAAGAATTAAGTGGCACTACGGTGAAAACTGCGGGTAAGTTTTAACAAAGGGAGTTTGAGGGAGAAAAACGGTTTTGCAAAAACCGTTTTTCTCCCTCAAGAACCTTTCCCGCATTGCCGTAGGCAATGCGTACTGTTTTTTTGAAGCTCTAAAATCTTACGATTTTTTCGCTTCTCATATTGACCCACACTTTTCACCGTAGAGCCAATTAAGTAAAAGTCGTGTCTGTTACCTATATCGGAAATTAGGTAGTAGATACGACTTTTGTCAAATATTCAAGATGATTTTATAGAATAGAACTATAAGAATTAACGTGTCCGCTACCTGATTTAGTTCTAAAACTACCGCTGCCGCACTATTTTCAAATAATGAACTTGCAAATCATTAATTTTTAAAGCAACAAAATAATGACCATTCGGCAAGCTATCTTCTGGTGTCCAAACCGCTTCATATTTCTCTGCTGCCAACGTTTTTTCTTCCAAATTAGCCACCTCTCGCCCTTGCATATCATAAACCAATAAACTCACTTTTGATGTTTTAAAAACGCCATACTTAATGGTTACTTTATCAGAAAATGGATTAGGAGAGACCTTGTAAACGATACCTTTCTCCAAATGAATATCGCTTGTTCCTGTCATGATTCCTTCGCCATTAATGACAATATCCCAAGTGCCTTCAAGCTTGCCATCTGCGTTGGTGGTCAGCGGAATAATGCGATTGGTGGCGTCATAAGTACCGCTGGTAATCGAAGCTGCCGCATCGCTCGGTATGCTCGTATCACCTTCAAAATATAGCTGTGTCGTCAATAATTCAAATCCAGGTGGTTTGATTTTGAAATGAATATGAGATGGGCGAAAATCATTACCATTCAAATATTTGCCCGGCATAACGGTTTCAAACATATAAAAACCTTGCGCATTTGACTCTGTAAAACCTCGTAAATTATACTCGTCATTGTCATATTGCCCCCCGTCATTCGCCTGCCAAACATCCACCACGGTCTCCGGAATAAACGCTGAACAATCCAAATTAAAGATTCGACCACTAATAATCATTCGCGTACCAGCTTCATCGGCTGCTGCCAATTGATGGTCTTCAATCATCGGTGGACTCTCGGTATAAAATGGCCCTGCGCCGTAATAATCCAGTGTCGTTTTATCGCAAGTCAACAACGGTTTTTCGTCTGTTGTACCCGCTGCTTTTGCTTCACAAGGATTGGATATAACACCGAGCGACAAAGCCGCCAAAGAAGTGTTTTTTAGGAATTGGCGACGGTTTTTACTGCTTTTCATAATACTATTTTTTTTGCGGTTACCGAGGTGGCAACGACTGTTTGAGAATAGGTATTGTAACGTTTCTTCCAAGCAGTGGGTTTAGCCCACCATTTGGGTTTTGCTTGAAATAGAAGTTAATAAGGTACGCGGTGCGCTGAACCCACTGCGTATCAGAAAACGAAATTTCAGTAGATTTTTTGAAATTTCGGTAATTTGGCGATAGCTTTCACTTGCCCGACTCAGTCCATGTCCACCTATAAAAGCCACCACTTTTTTCTCCTTATAATTGGCTAAAAATTCTTGCAAAGAATCCGTAATCGAGTGGTCATGCAAACTACGGCAAAGCGTTTCCTTGATGTTTATCGATTCCTTTCCCGTCTTGATAAAATGGTCATAAACGACCTTATCCAAAGTCTTTTCGTAGGATGCTGGCTTTCGATAGTTGTATCCATTGTATAGACGGGTCTTATCGTACAATTGGTTGGGGGTAGGCGTTGTAAGGAACGTCTAAAGTTGGGAAAATAGAGTTGTTGTCGTACAAATGATGCCACAAATCATCGGAAATCACGCAGCCAAGCAATAGACATCTGTCAAACTTTATTTTTAGAATTTTCGCTTTTAGCAAGGTGAGGTCGAGCGATTGAATGGCAATATTGGAAACTGATTTTTTATTTTTTAAATGCTTTTTGAGGGCACTGAGCGATTCGAATTCTTTCATAATTTGGTGTGTTGTACTATTTTTCGGTGTATAGATTAAATGTCCTGTGACAAAAAAAAATGAGGTTTAAAATCTTTAATTTAATTGGAATAAATTCCAATTTTTCTTTTATCACATAGCACAGATATTAATTTCACATAGCCACATAGCTGATTTCAGCTCGCTAAAAGCTATGTGGCTATGTGAAATTGCTATCTGCGCTATGTGATAAAAAACTACGCCACGAGTTCAACAAAAATTTTTGTTACACGATATTGATTAGTTACCAGGTAACTAATCAGGTCTTATTTTGGGGAGTTTGAGGGAAGAGTTTGGGCAATAAGCCCAAATTCTTCCCTCAAAAACACCCAGCCCGCCGCCTTCGGCGGCGGGGGAGGAGGTTCAGGGGAGAGAAAAATTGGATTTTTTATAAAAATCCAATTTTTCTCTCCCCTAAAACCCCTTTGTCAACTACAGAGTACCTGAGTAGTTACTATACCAGAGAATTTTAAGTCATTTTTTCTGATGAAATTTGTTTGTACAAGCCGGTTTTACTTGCCAAGTTCAAAATTTTCAAACCCATTTTAATAAGAATAAAAACTTGTCCTAAAATAAAAATGAACCAAAGTCCGCCGACCGTGCTATTCAAATCATCACCTCGCAATTGCAAATAAATGAAGGAAAGTAGCCCAAAGATCAACCAATTTAAAATGGACAGAAAGAAGGTCGCTCTGAAGTTTTTGAAAACGAGTTGGATGCCATTTTTGATAGCGGTGAAAATCCATTTTGGATTGTGTTCAACTAAGTAAATTTTAGCAAAATCGTGGATTGTCAAAATGATACCCGCAAAAAATAAATAAATGCCCAGCACAATTCCTCCTCTCCAATAAATCACCAATTCACTATCCAATTGTTTCAAATCGCCGCCATGAATGAGGCTCATAAATAAGTTAAAAAATAGAAAAAAGACAAGTCCATGAATGACTAAAAAGCAAAGCGTGATAAAGAATAATTTCCAAAAATATTTAATGGAACCCACTGCAAATGATTGAAAATGAGCTTTCTGTGGGACGTTTTTACAGGTTTCTAAAATACCGCCCATTAAGAAGACGGAGAGGAAGACGTAGAAAATTATAAGCAATGTGGATTGGCTCAAAATGGGTAAAACTGCTGCCCCGTATTCCCGCATAAAATCAGTATAAACGGTATAATCAAAGCCTTCCATCAATTGCTGTGCGGCAAAGGAATATCCTAGTTTTTCCTCCAATAAACTCATCAATGGAATCGCCGCCAAGGCCGCCAAAAGGAAGTTACATAGATAGAGCCATATCCAAATTTTTATATTTTGGATGCTCCATTTTAAACCGTTGAGGTATGCTGAAATTGCAGTCATTTATAAGTTTGAACACTGTAGCGGCAACTTTAGTCACCAAGCTTTTTACCTAAAACGAAGGCAGTTTGGCGACTAAAGACGTCGCTACATTTGAAAGGAAGGCAAGGTATCATTTTTATGAATTTTTTCAATAAAAAAAGGGTTTTGAAAATGTCATATTTCCAAAACCCTTTTTATTTCGCACTTTGCTTACTTAAAATTTCACCACTTTCTCCGTCGCGATTCCTTTTTCAGAAGTCAATCTTACATAATAAACACCCGCTGGAAAAGCATTTAAATTCAACTCCACTTGATGATTGCCCGCCGTTTTCTGACCCAAATCTTGCGTCATCAATAGGCGACCAGACAAATCTGTGATTGTCAGATTAGCCGTCAAGTTTTCAAGTAAATCGAGGTTCACTACCGCATTGGCATCGGTTGGGTTTGGATAGATTTTGAAGTTTTCCAAACCAGCAATTTCATTCGTTCCTACACTGAAATCTGCTGCTACCGTTCGGTTGGCATAATCAGTAAAGCTACCTGCTTCAAAAATGATATTGCCATTGCCATCGGTTACTTTGAAATATGCGCCAGCTGCCAAGCCATCTCCCCAATTATCAACCAGCGTGATTTTATAACAACCATTCGCAGGCAAGGTCACTGGAATTTCGTATAGGGTATTGTCGTCATATCCGCCGAAAGGTACAGACTGCGCGCCGCCGCCTAAGAGACCGACGAAATTGTTACCACCATATTCAACTTTAGCACCGCTTTCATCCAAGATAGCCCAGTACATTTCGTTGGCTTTACTGTCCGTTAAAATTTCTATATTCAATGTATTATTGTCCAAATCCATTGGAATTTCCAACGTTTCTGAATACAAATTATCGCTGGTATCTTCATCCGTCGAACCATTGATTGTCATAATATTAATAGCAATTTCGTCGCCTGGCGCAACGGTTACTTCATTGAAATTAATCAATTCTCTTTCAAAAGAATACAACTCGCCCGTATAATCGTAGGTCGTCGCTACGTTACCATTAACGGTTACTTCCAAGGTTGCCGTTGATAAAATATCATTGCCATAATTGGTCAAATTAATTTTTGGTGTAAACGTGTGGTCGCCGCAAATGTGGGTAGTGTGACCGATATAATTGTTCAAACCTGCATTGTTTGTACCGACAGGTTGTGCGCAATTGTTAAATTCTGCGTACATGTCATCTGCATTCAACTGTCCAACCAAATGAATCGTTCGGTCTTGGCAAATTATGTAAATCGTCGGAAAAAAGTTGATATTCAACTGATTCGCGATACTCGAACTATTTCCCATCGGGTAGGGTACACCGGTCGTCCAATCGCCAATCGTATTCGTGCCTGGTGCGCCAGTAATTGCTTCGATGGGCGTACTGCCATCGCCTTCGATACCAAAAACGAACATTTCATCCGTACCATTTGGACCGTAAGTATCCCAAACGTCATTGAGGTGATGCGCTTGGTGATAATTCCAACAAGGTCCACACCAAGTGGCATAGATATCGACGACGACAGATTTGCCTTCATTCAAAATATCGTAAAGTTCGTAAGTATTGCCGTCGAGGTCAGTCACGGTGAAATTTTGTACCACTGTACCATCTGCCAATTGAGCGCGGACAGAACCGAAAATGAGTAGTAAACTAAAAAGTGTAAATATTTTTTTCATGCGGAAAGATTTAGTGGATTGATAAAAAGTGACAGAAATTCTGTTTGTTTGCTCAAAAATACCAATTATTCTAGAAAATTTTGCTTGAAAAGATAACTTTATCGGCGAACAGGCAGTTTTAAAAAATATGATAATACTGAAAGATAGTCCAATTGAGGTGATTCAAACTTCCTTTTTACAAAAAAGAGGTGTTCGATTATTGCTGAAAAGAGATGATTTATTGCATCCAGAAATATCTGGGAATAAGTGGCGAAAATTGAAGTTTAATCTTCAACGTTTTCAAATGTCAACAGCTGAAAAATTACTCACTTTTGGTGGCGCATTTTCGAATCACATCGCGGCAGTCGCGGCGGCAGGGAAGGCGTACCATTTTCCAGCTATCGGCATTATTCGCGGTGAAAGAATGGAGTTGCTGAATCCAACTTTGACCTTTGCGGAAAGCTGTGGAATGCAATTGAAATTCATTTCCAGAAAAGACTATCGTCGAAAGAATAATTCCGATTTTGTAGCTGATTTAAAAATCGAATTTGGTGATTTTTATACGTTGCCAGAAGGCGGTAGCAATGCGCTTGCAGTAAAAGGTTGCCGAGAAATTATTACGGAAACAGCAGCGCAATTACCCATGTTACCTGACTATTTTTGCGTCTGCTGCGGTACAGGTGGCACAATTGCTGGGATGATTGCGGAGTTGCAAGGACGTTCGAAAATATTGGGTTTTTCTGCATTGAAAGGCGATTTTTTGCCAGCAGAAGTTACGGATTTATTAAAAAAATCGGATAGTTCTGTTTTTGAAAATTGGGAAATCAATACTGACTATCATTTTGGTGGCTACGCCAAATGGAAATCCGAATTGATTGAGTTTATGAATAATTTTAAACAAGAAACGGGCATCGCTTTAGATCCGATTTATACGGGAAAAATGTTGTACGGTATCTTTGATTTGATTGAGCAAGGTTATTTTGAAAAAGGGGCGACGATTTTGGCGGTGCATACGGGAGGATTGCAGGGGATTGATGGGTTTAATGGGAGGTTTGGGGAGTTGATTTTTTGAACTTATTTTTGCTGAAATTTAAAATGTTTTTTATGAAATTCAATTGGCTTTTTCTAATTTTTATGGTTTGCGGAGTGTCGCAAGCGAAAGCGCAGTTTTCACTTGGCGCAACGGGAGGAATCAACCTTTCTAATGTGGAGAACAAAGATGTTCCAGATAATTTTTTAGCTCCTAGTGAGTTGGTGGTTTATCAATATATTGGATTGATGCCAAATTATCAATTTGGAAAGAAGTTTTCGGTTAGCGCTAATTTCCACTTTTCGCAGAAAGGGTATCAAGAAGGAATTGTTCAATTTCAATTTAAATAGAGAGCCAGTTATTTGGATTTTGTTCCGAAAATTCAATACACTCCAATTAAAGTAGTCACTTTTGGTGTGGGGCTGTATTTTGGATTGAAAGTTGGAGAAAAGTTAAAGTTTAACGAAGGAAATTGGGGGAAACCATATAGTGAATTATTTGAAAATTCTGATTTTGGTCTGACTGGTTCGGTTCAGATTAATTTAAAAAGATTTTTTCTCATGGTTGGGTATAATTATGGTATTAAAAGTGTTTCATCAACAAATCTCAATAATGGTGCTATATCAGAAGCGTTCAGCCGAAATATACAAATAGGTGCAGGTTACTTTTTTGATTTTAAAAGGAGTGAGAAATAAGAAAAGAATGGTTCAAAATTGGATATTAAGTAACTCTTGCAATGAATCAGAAATAACTAACTATCTAAAAAAAAGGGAGTTTGAGGGGCAAAACGGTTTTATAAAAACCGTTTTTGCCCCTAAAGAACTCTACCCGAGGTTGTGTAAAAAGTCAAAAAAGGCATTGAAGTTTAAATAATTAATTTTGCAGTAATTTGATAATCAATTTGTTGAATTACTTAATATTATACCAAAACGGACTTTTTACACAACCCCACACTATGTTTTTTGAAGCGAGAAAATCTTAGGATTTTCTCGCTTCTCAAATTTAAAAGAGTCTTTGTTTACACTTTAATAAATGTTGGTGCACATTTGTTACACTACTAAATCAGCAAATGTAAATCTGATTATTTTGAATACTTTTTTCATTCGTAATTATTGTTTCCTTTTTAATATTATTGACATTCTTCCTAATCGAATTAAATCTCCTTGATTATCTTCTGTCTCCTTGGAAAAGCAATAAACCTCTTCTAATACAATTGAGTTTTCAGTTTTTATATGTACTATTAATCTTGTTGTTTGATTAAGTATTATACAATCTTTGCGATTAAAATTTTCAATATCCCATAGTATGAGTGCGTTGTTTTCTATTTTGATTGAATCGTTGGTGAATTCCATCTTTATTTCGGAAATTACTTCCTTGCCTTCCATAAAATTTCCCGTCCAAACACCTTCAAAAGATGCTTTAGTTATTTTAGAGTTGCCTGTATTGCATTGGAATAATTTTATTGTTTCATCTTTTGTTAAATCTTCTAATTCTAAAGTTTTTTCCTGATATCTAATAATTCTATATCTGGGTCTTTCATTTAAAATAATTAACGTACCTAAATCGGTTTGACTTAGTCGGAATTCCTCGTTTGATTTTTTTAAAAAACAACTATTATGTAGCTCTGAAATTACTAATTCTTTTCTAAAAAATTCAAAAAACTGTTCTTCCTGATTATGAAAGACAGTCCCTGAGAGATTTTTTAACAAGTTACTTTGATTTATTGACGTTTTTTTGCCTTTTAACAAAGTAATTATTTCGCCATTATCTTTCATTAGAATAATGACTTTCGCTTTACAGTCTAAAACTTGAAAAGTCCATAAGACATTGCCATTCTGTTTGAACTTTAGTTCACTACTTGACCGAATCTCTTCAAAACTAAAAGTTCCAAAATTCTCTTTTGAATTTTTTATGATAACTCTGTTGTTACTTGCATTAAAGTTCCAACTTCTAAGATTATTATTTGATTCCATCCACACCCCATCTAATGGGCAAGTAGATTTACAAACAAAACTGAAGATGGATAATATAAGAATTATACCTAATCTCATTGGCTTTATTTTTTGATTTTTTGACTTTTAGTTTTGCACTTACTTCAAAAGAGGGTAAGTGCAAAATTAAAAGTCAAAGAACCATTTTTTTTTAAAATCTCCCTACCGAATCAAAGCCACATCCCCCGTCAACATTTTCCGCTCCTCACCACAATTGACCTCAATTATATAAATATAAACATCCGCTCCACCAGCTTCATTTTCCAACGTTCCATCCCAAGTCGGATTACCTCCCGCTGCTTCAAATACCTTTTTACCCCAACGGTTGTAAATTCTCATAGAAAAACCAGAATCGTCCGCATCGAATATTTTCTGAAAATTACCATCAATCACAGGACCGAAAACATCATTGATGCCATCGCCATTCGGCGTAAACGCATTGGGAATAGCGACCAAATCCGCGCTACATTGTGGCAACACATTCACAAAATAAGTCACCTTCCCTTCACAGCCATTTTCATCAATCACCGTCAAGGTGTAAAAGGAATCAGCAGCACTTTGCGGCGTAAATGTTGGGTCAGGACAATCATCACAACTTATCAAATCTGGATTACTCGGAAACCATTGATAGCTGCTAAAATTACCCGCTAAAGTAATCTCTGCCGTCTCGCCTTCCTCAATGCAAATCTCGTCGGGCGTATTGAAATTCGGGCTGTCCACCGCCAAGAATTCCCAGCAATATTCAGAAGGACAGCCGTTGATTATCGTGTCGCGGCACACTATTTCACCACCGAAAAAATACGTCCCCATATCATTTATTTGAGTAGAGTCGCCATCACAAAGTGGAACTTGAATCATCGTCTCTGTTTCGACCACCGTTATCGTAATCGAACCGCCGCCTGTACAGCCGGCTGCATCCGTAAACTCAACGGTATAAGTTGTCGTTTCTGTCGGCGAAACGGTCTGCGATGCTGCGTTTGGATTGGTGATGCCTGTGCCTGTCCAAGTGTAGCTACTCGCAGGAGTGGTTTGGAGAACGATGATGTCGCCTTCGCAAATGGCTTGGTCGGGCGTCAACACATTCGGTGTGGGCTGAACGGCTACCTCGACCGTATTCATCACGACACAACCTGCGCTACTTTCATCGGTCAAAACATAGCTGTAAATCACCACATCATTGGTCGTATTGACTGCGCTAAACGTCGTTTCTGCACAGTCGGTACAAGTGATATTATTGCCAGCATTCCATGAATAAATATGTCCAGGTAAGTTGTTGACACCGATTTGAATTTCATCGCCGCTACAGACAAAAGTCGTCGGTAGCGTATTTTCTAATGCGCCACTAATACCAATTATATCGGAGTTACAAGCGCAGTTGTTGTCTTCATCAAAAACTGCGAGAATTTGGCAGATTTGGTCAGCAGGGAAGTTGGCTGTGCCGCCTACATTGACGGTCTGTCCCACGCCAATTGTGCCGTTGGTCATTGCCGAACTGACGAAAGTATCACCTGCAGACAATTGCCCATTTCCATCATTATCTAAGTAAAAATCAATGGTAATCGTTTCATTGGTCGCCGTGCCAGAGTTGTTGACATCCACATCAAAATCGACAGTTGTGCCATTGCCTGTAATGTTTAAATTGGATAAATTTAGAATTGGAAATGCGGTAATAACGGTAAAATCCGCCATCCCTGTTTCCACCAAAATCGAACACAAAGTCCCATCCGTAATACAAACCGCTGACTGTGTCTGCAAAGTATGCACTAAAATATTGTCCCCATCACAATCCAAGCCAAATCCAGTAGCCGCCAGTGTAAATGAAATATTGGTATTCGGCGGAAGGTCGGCAATCATTGCCCATTTTAAAGTTTGTAAACCGTTGACGATTTGAACCGTTGGTTCGCCAGCAACGGCATTTGTACCTGCAACATACGAACCAGTCACATAAGTCGCATTCGCGGGAAGCGTTATAAACACGCTGTCATTTTGCAAGGTCAAACCATCTGCTTGCATGTTGACCGTGAAGGTAAAATCTTCGCCGCATTCAATTTGGTCTGGACCTTCGGGCATTATCGAAATCGTCGATTCATACGGCGGAATGACGCCTTCGATATTAATCGGAACGGAAGCTTTGGTCAATTCATTGGTTGGAACGTCGCAATTTTGGGTTGCCGTCGCCGTGAATTCCATGAAGGAACTGGAGACAAATCCACATTCGGTGGTCACCAGAAATCGAATGCTCGCGGAGTGATTTGGCGTAAATTGAAAACCTTGCAGCCCACCCGTTGCAATGTCATTATTCAAATTGGAAATATCCCAAGAATAGACGCCGCCATTCAAATTTGGGTCAGCAATGGATTGAAAAGCAGTGCCAGTTGGATACGCCAATTCGCTTGAACCTGGCACTAAAATAATGCCTGAAGGCAAAATCGCATCCAAGTTTACATTATAAACCGCGCCCAATTGTGCATTAAAAATTTCAATGGTGTGATACGGGATTTCTTCACATAAATCGAATGGGCCAATAGGGCTGACGACGTCCATTTCTAACTCACCTGGAGGCGATGTTACGAAAACTTCCACCGTTTGCATATGGCAAGGGGTATTGTTGAGATTGGTATAAGCATCGCAATTCCAGCCAAAAGTTAGCGTGACGGTTTCTATACCGCAGCTATTGTTAACGCTGCTGAGTTGATAGTTTTCAGAAAAATTAATTGGAAAATCGCCTAATTGATAAAGTTCATTCATTAAAGGAATTTCCATCCCTGTGGTCAAATTCGTTAAGACAAAATCGGTGACGGTGCCATTGGTTGAGGTTGGATAAAACCAAACATTTGGTGCAGGGTCTGTGAAGGCGGTTGGAAAATTAGTTAAACTGAAATCCCAAATTGCCATATTGTCAAAACTGGTATAAGTTGAATTAGCAGGTATTAAAAATAGGGCTGGACGAATCGGATTTAATGTTCCCAAATTCGTCTGAATGGTGTCCATTGGAAATTCAGGTTCTGGTAAGAATTCTGGGATGTCAATCACTGCATGAATGGATAGCGGCAAGGCCGTTTCTTGCGTACAAGGCAATTCCCAAAGATGTCTAAAACGCATGGTAAAACCTTCGTCCAATAGCGGCATTTGATAATCCAGAAGGTCAAAATTATAAGTGGTATTTCCTGAAGTTGTTGGATTCAGTGGTTCAAAATTGACTAAAGTTGGACCTTGTTGATATTGTAAAAAAGTCAATTCCGATTCCAATAGGGTAGCGATGGGATTAACGTTGTATTCCCAAGTGAGGATTTTGGCTAAATTTCTAAACTCAAAAGGAAAAAAATTACCCGCACCGAGCAATAAATCGAAGCGAATGCCACCTGGTTCATCCGATGGGCTACACGGTGGAATATTTACCAAACCATTGGAGAAGAATAACCGATAACCCGACAATTGCCAGGGTAAAAATTGACAATTACAAACAAATGGAAAGTCTTGTAACTCGCCTGGATTATTGAAGAAACCGACGGAAGTTCCTGTCCTTAGATTAGCAACGTAAGGCAAATTATTCGTACCAATAGTATTATAAATCACCTTATGTTTGGATTGAAAAATCACCGAATCGCCTTGGTTAAATGTAAAATCAACTGGAATATTACAACCCAACCCCACTAAGGTTAGCGGGGAAATATCATACGTGTAAGTATTCAAAAGGACAACATCCAAAATCTCTTCGGGGCGTGTATTTGGCGCCGCCACAACCACTTCAATCGTATCCACCACAAACGGGTCGCCAAGGGTACAATTGTACACTGCACCCGTGCTAGCATCTACAATTCTAACCGATGCTTCGAGATTTTCAAAACCATTTTCATTCGTCATCAATAAACGATTGAAGGCTTGATTCAATGCCAGAAATCCTTCAATACCCGCGTCCGCCGTATGCGCTTCAAATTGAACAGTAATCGCTCCATATCGCAAGTCTTCCTCCAGCACATCAATCACGACTGCCCCTGCCAAATCCGTTCGTAAAGTATCTCCCGCAAGTGCCCGATTTTCTCGAACTTGGTTAAAATCAAGGTCACCACTGGCATCGGCAAATCGGTCGTCATTATTGTCGGCTTCTCCAAAATTGACGCGGTTGAAATCCATTAAATAATCCAAATAGCCCACGATTGGAATGTTGCAAATGGAGTCGGCAGGACATTCATAAGTCAATTCAAAATCGTCGCAAGTGATAATGCCACAATCGTCGGTATTGGTCGTATCCAACTGAACGAGGGTTTCTATAAACACTTGTAAATTGCCTGGCGCTCCCGTCCCTGTGCATTGATTGACGCAGGACGTATTGAAAATGGTATCGCATTCGGGCACTTCAATACATTCCAAATCACAGTCGAAAGAGACATTGAAATTGGTATTGACTTCCAACACGCCGAGTGGCATCGGATAGGTATAAGTGATGACGCTTGGTCCGCCGTTTGGGTCGGTTACAATTTCAAAATCAGTCGGCGTAATGCCACCCAATGCCATCGAATTAAGCGTATTACTTGGATGCCAACTTAGTCCGCAGGGCAACGTATATTCTACAGAAAGTAAACCTGCGGAATCTTGAGTAATTGGCGAAACCAAATTATAAGTGAACGGATAAACGCCGTTGTCCATTAACGTTTGACCGATTTGATACGTCACCAGACTTTGCACCACGATGTTGTTTATGCCTGCACTCGTTCCACCACCTTCGACAACATCGCCTTCTGGACAAGATTTTTTATAGGCAAACTCATAGGTGAAATTAGGGGTTTCATCCTCACAAGTAACTGCACAAACGTAAGCTTCCCAACTCACAATAATGCTTTGTCCGGGAGCTAAAGCAAGAATGTTGAAATTTATGCCTTCAAAAATATTCGTCACCGTACCGCAATTTTCAAAAGCCAGCGGCGTGGTTAGTGTCAGGTCTAAATTGAGTAAAACACCTGCGCTATCAATCGTCACGGTCGTCGGGTCAATGCCTGAAATTGTTGCGTCTTGATTGCCTAGAAAAATGGCAATATCAGTGGCAGGTTGTAGTCCATTGTTTGAAATTTCAATCTGCTGAATGGAAGGTTCGTTACCGCAAAAGTCAGCAGGAATAGAGGGTAAAGGGGTGAAAACTAAATTTGGATTGTCCAGACTCGGCTGTAAATTTATTAAGGCATTGTTCGTCTGTTGCTGGCAGATTTCATTATTGCAACCCCAACTTATCGTAAGGGTCGAATTGACGCTATTTTCATCAAAACCGCAGTCGGTAATGGTAATGGTTTCGGTAATTAAAATAACTTCATTCAATTCAAATAGCCCATCGCCATCGCCAATCGTCATAAAATCAGCCGTCGTCAACATCATTTGAAAAGAAGTCGGCGTATCAGTTGTCACCATTCCTAAATCAGTGCTGATGTGAATTGACCCGCTCGTTCGATTGTCTGAAAAAGTGATTTTCGATAAGGCGCCCAATCGTGTATTTTGAATAGTAATAACTCGTGTGAAAACATCACCTTTTGTCCCAGTAAATTCCTCGTTGGTCAAGCTCAAAATTTGCAACAATGCCGTTTCAATATCATAGGGAATCGTGGTTGTGTTATTGCTGCCACCCGTCCAGTTGATATTATAGGAGTTGTTAAATAACTCGCCACCATCGATAGCTGCAATTAATTCACAATCCGTCAAGGCTTGAAAAGACACGGAAATCGCATCGCCTGGTCCAATGTTCTCCACTGCAAAAACAGGGTTGTTCAGATTGGAAATATTTGATTCTGTGGCGTTGCTGACGCTATTTTCAAAATAGGTAATGCCATCGGGTAAAACGGCGTCCAATAGAACCATTTTAGCGGAATCTAGTAAATTATTGGTTAACGTTACCGTAAACGTGGCGGTATCGCAGACCGTGATTTCAGCAGAATTGTCGTAGGTAATCGCAACAGTTTGCGCATAAGAATGGAGAGAAAATAGCAAAATTACCATTAGCATAGCTAAGCGGTGAGCTTTCATAAGCGTGAGCATTTGTAGGTATTAAAAAATTAGAGTGTATTCCTTAAGTAACTCGTAGCAATTAATTCGGTAATTTTATAAACATCTTTTTCCGCTATTTTCCCTTTAAAAATTCTTCAATAACACAGGCTATTAATGATTTTTTAAAGAAAAACTATCGAAAAAATCTTGTCCAAAAATTTTACCGAATTAATTACGACGTGTTACTTAACAAGAGGAGTTTGAGGAGGGAAATGATTTATAAAAATCATTCCCCCTTCTCAATAATCACATTCGCGTTGCCGCAGGTAGCGCGCAAATGACTTTCTTGATTTTTGTTGTCTTAACTTACCTTTAAGATGGAAATTTAAGCAAAAATGCTGCCTGAGAGATAGTGTTTTTCTAAAGAAAATGCAATTGACATTACAAATATCAATCAACTATTTTCGCAATTAACTAATTTTTAATTCCAAAACTTAAAACTTCCCCATCTGTTTTCGTTATTTTGCAAACCTTTTGAGCAAAAATGTCTTTTGGTCAAATTCTTGTTTTAATTGATTGGTAGGGGCGTAGCCGAATGTCATCAATTTAAGCGCAGGTAGCGGATACTTTCAGAGTATCTGTTACCTAAAACGGAGCAAATAGGTAGCAGTACACTGAAAGTATCCGCTACCTGGGCAACCACAAGGGTACGCCCCTATCAAACCAATTCACCAGTAACCAGCATCTGAAATGGAAAGTTTAAGTTTTCAATATCCAACGTACTACCTGATTTTTTGCGCATTGCTTGGCTTAGCGTATGCGTTGACGCTTTATTATAAGGACGATAGTTTCAAAGAGTCTTCCCGAAATTGGAATGCCATTCTTGGTGTCCTGCGTTTTCTATCCGTTACTTTATTGAGTATTTTGTTGTTGTCACCGCTGTTAAAATCGCTGTTGATAGAGACGAAAAAACCAGTTGTGGTGATTGCGCAAGATTTGTCGGAATCAGTGGCGGCGGAAATGGATGAGTCGGCAAGAGTCGAATATCAGGCGAATTTAGAAGCAATGACGACTTCTTTATCGGAGAAATTTGAGGTCGTCGAATATGGTTTTGGAAACGAGGTGCGACAAGGCATTGATTACAAATTTGAGGACAAAGTGAGTAACCTTTCGGAAATGTTGACGGAGGTGTATGATTTGTATAGCAATCAAAATTTGGGCGCAGTTATTTTGGCGACGGATGGAATTTACAATGAAGGAAGCAATCCGATTTATACCGGAACGAAGTTATCCGCACCGATTTATACCATTGCTTTAGGCGATACGATTCCAAAGAAGGACTTGATTTTAAAACGGGTTTTTCATAATAAAATCGCGTATTTAGGTGATAAATTCAGCATTCAAGTGGACATTGCTGCACAAAATTGTGTGGATAACGCAACGACTTTAACCATTTCAAAAATAGAAAATGGCGTGGCTCGAAAGTTGTCCTCCAATCCAATTGGGATTGATAAAAACGATTTTTTTACCACCAAAGAAGTGATTTTAGATGCAGACCGCGCGGGTGTTCAGCGGTTTAGAATTGCGGTAAAATCGGTGAGCGGAGAAGTGACGACGGCGAACAATGTGAAAGATATTTTTGTGGATGTTTTGGATGCGCGACAGAAGATTTTATTGTTGGCAAATTCTCCGCATCCAGATATTGCGGCTTTGAAGCGGACGTTGGGAAAGAATAAGAATTACGAAGTGAAAACGGGTTTTGCGGCTGATGCGAATTTAAGAGTAGCCGATTATGATTTTGTGGTTTTGCATCAATTGCCGAGTCAGTCGAATGATATTTCTGCGATTTTGAATGCCTTGAATACTAAGAAAATTCCACGCTTGTTTATCGTGGGTACGCAGACGAATTTGGGTCGTTTTAATGGCGTTCAACCCGTAATGTCTATTCAGGGTGACGGTCGAAATACGAATGATGTGCAAGGGACGTTTGCGACGGATTTTTCCTTGTTCAAATTGGAAGATGATTTGAAACAGAACTTGCCAAAATTTGCGCCTTTGCTCGCGCCGTTCGGTGAATTTAAAGCAGAAGGCAATGCACAAACGCTGCTGTATCAACGAATTGGAAAGATTGATACAAAATATCCGCTCTTAGTCTTGGGCGAAGAAAACGAGACGAAAATCAGTGTTTTGGCAGGCGAAGGGCTGTGGAGATGGCGATTGTTCGATTATCTGCAAAATCAAAACCATGATATTTTTGGGGAATTGATGAGCAAAACGTTCCAATATGCAACCTTAAAAGAAGACAAACGCCGCTTCCGCATTGCGATGGATAAAAACATTTTTAAAGAAAACGAACCCATCGTTTTTGATGCAGAATTATACAATGAAAGTTATGAATTAATCAACGAACCGGATGTGAGTTTGTCGATAAAAAATAGCGACGGACGCGAATTTCCGTTTACGTTTAATAAAAATGCCAACGGCTATACTTTGAACGCGAGCATCCTTCCCGTGGGCAGCTACACCTTCCGGGGCACGACTTTTTACAATGGTCAAACGCTGAATTACAATGGACAATTTAGTGTCCAACCCGTCCAATTGGAAGTTTATGAAACCACTGCCGACCACGGGATGTTGCGCCTGTTGAGCAAGCAATTTGGTGGGGAGTTGTATTATCCGAATCAGATTGCTAAACTTGGCGAAGCAGTGTTGACGAAAGATACGATCAAGCCGGTTATCTATCAGACGACGAAGACGCGGTCGGTGATTAATTTAAAATGGATTTTCTTTTTGATTTTGGCGTTGTTGAGTGGGGAGTGGTTTTTGAGGAGGTATCATGGGGCTTATTAATTTGAGGTTGAGTAAGACGTTAATATATTAAAAAGTAGAAAATTCTTATATAAATGATTTTACAGAAAGGATACATTTTTAATTGGGTTGAATTTAATTTTGATTTACCATTCAAAATAGCTGATGATATTTATCTTCGAAAAGCAAATGAAGATGAAATGATTTTTTTTTTTAGAGAACACTGTTTAAGGAATTCAGATGAGAACAAAGTTTTAAATGGAGCTCCAATATATGAACTTGAGTATAAAAGAGCACCTCAAGGTTTTAGTCCAAGAGCAATTGAACCGTCTCAATGGAAATATTGGGTAATAGAATCTTATGGTTCAAATTACTTAGGAACGCGGAATAAATAAATGCAGATTCTTGGAAGTGAGGTTTTGTTCTCAGTTTTTGCTTTAAACGTGCGATTTATGTTGATATAATGAGCGTTTTTAAAGTGAAAAATGAGGACTAAATATCCTGTCAAGAATCTGCATTTATTTAATTCGCGTTCCTTAGATAAATTTGATAGGTTAAATGTGATACAAAACTGTCTAAATATTTTGCCCCATAGCTCCTATTTCTCAATCAGGGAAGTGAATGAGTCGTTTCACCTTGTTAATCCAATGATAATAAGAAATTTTGCTTTTAATCGCATCGTTCAATTTGAAGAGTTTCAAAAATTAAAAGTGATATTTGATAAAATTGAGAGAATCATTTAAGAATATCCGAATATTTATACAGTGATGGAAAGTTTTAATGAAATTAATAAACTGCATAATTCTTCTGATTTTAAGTTACTATCTTACTTTTCTGTTCTCGAATCATTATTAACTCATAAGCCAAAGGATAGTGGAGATAGTATTACAAGACAAATTAAATCAAAAATTCCTTTGATTAACAATCGTTTATCAAGTCCGATAGATTTGAAGCTTTTTTTCGACCAAGGTAACGAAGATACGATAATTACGAAACTTTATGGATTAAGAAGTTCTATCGCACATGGAGAGCGAATTACCAAGGTTGAGCCAATTCTTAAATCTAAACTTAACGTTCTTGTCTTTATGGAACATATTGTGAAAGAATTTATTTGTCAAGCATTATTAGAGCCTCAGTTATTTACTGATTTGAAAAGATGCTAAGTACCGACGTCAAATTTCCCCGATGTCCGATGTCAAATTTCTGGAGAAATCCGACATCTTAGATAGGAAATAAAGACAGAAATAGAAACATTTCCTTCTCTGATGTAAAATTCATCGGATATCAAATCTCCCGCTGTCACTACACATATTTGAAACAAAAAAAACGAAATGCGCTCGTGATAAGCTATGCTTTAATGTCGTCAACTTAAGGGTTTGATGTCTGACCGGTAGCGGATACTTTCAGAGTATCTGCTACCTTTTGCTTGATTTTTATGTAGCAGATACCCTGGAGGTATCCGCTACATTCGCTTAAGTTGACGACATTAAAGTTATGCTTCCTCAACGTGCTAAGGTTAGGGCGTCCTCGCCCGTTGTACAGTTTTCAAGTATCTTAAATAGACTGTTTTATTGCCTCTTCATCGTGTATTTTCAAAATAGCATTCAACAACTTCAAAGAATAATATCGTTTGTTCTGTAGAAATACTTCAAACAATGTTTTCAATTCATCAATCATTTTCCTCTCTCTGGCAATTGAAAGAATGCCAATCGTTCCAATACATTGTATGCCAAAGTTCTCTGCGATATCTCTTGCTTTTTTATCATCTATCAGTAAATAATTGGCTTTCAATTCCTTGTATAGAATTACAGCTTCTGACTCCCCGTAATCCATCACAAAAGTCAAATCATTGAATCCTGAAATCTCTTTTGTTTTGTCTTTAAAATAGTCAACAATTCTTTGATAATGTGCTGTTGTTTTATCTCTCGTTAGCTCTTCCCAAACTGCTTTAGGAATATAAATTTCATCGAACAACTTGTCCAGTATTTCAAGTTTGTCAATAATTGCTAAAGAAAAAATCGGTCCCGCATCTGAAATAATTACTCCATTTTCCATCTTATTTCAACTTTTTAATATCTTCAAGTACATCTTCCAATTCCAATGTTGAAATTGGAATGTGGTTATCTGAAAGCATGGTTTCAAAATCAAATCGAGGCATTTGAGCAATTTGAGCGGCTTTCCCAATCGTAATTTTTCGCTGGATATACAATTGAATCGCTAAAGAAAACTTGATGCGCTGCTTCAATTCCTTTTCCGATTCATTTAAGGTTAGGAAAATATCAGAAGGAAGGTCAATATTTATGGTTTGTAGTGTCATCTCTTTTTTTATGCAAGATAGACTTTTTTGTTATTCTTCAAGTTGGAATAAGCTATTTTTTTTGCTGCCTTTTTTATAAAACCTTTAAATTTGCCCAAAAATCCAAAACCTACCCAGCAGCATTTACAAATCCAAAACCCACTCACATCAAATTTCAAACTTTCGTAAGTCCGTATCAGGATAAGAACTATATTTGCGCAAATTAAAAAATTGCTGTAAACACGTATTGCATCTAACAGCGTTTTCAAGCGCCTACGCAACAGGAGTTAACTAACAATTTTACATTTACCAACTAATTTTGATACACAATGGAAAATACAAAAAAAAAGACAGAAAAACCATCACCAGAAGCGAAAGCATTGTCTCTTTATTTAATGGCTTTTAAAAATACCAAGTCCATTAACAAGGAGAATGCTAGACGGATTAATAAGCAGTGGGAACGAGTAAAACATAATGAATTAAGCACGGAAGATTATATGGAAGAGGTGCAAAAAATGTTAAAATCCTATGGTGGCTATTCAAAAGTTGTAGAGGAAACTGTTTGGTTTTACGTTAAAAAAACGGGCAAGTGGACATTAGAGGGGGAGGATAAATATTGTGTAGATGCTAAGGAGTTTGCGGATAAAATCATGAAGAAGTAACGAATTCCATTCAGCGGAAGTGGTTTTTTTCGTCAGCCAAAGCTCCTTTTGAGAAATACAGCGAGCTGCCTGCGCTATCTTGTCAGATGATTAGCAAGGGCACAAAATACAATCCATGAATATTTATGAACAAATTGAAGCAGAAATTCAAGCTGCTGCTCATATCGTGATTACCGCACACAAATCTGCAGATGGAGACTCCATTGGTTCTTCTTTGGGTTTATTGCATTTTATTGAAAAATTAGGAAAGAAAGCGGTTGTTTGTCACCCAGACAAAGCGCCCGATTTTTTATATTGGTTAGATACGACGGCTATTATTTTGATGGAAGAAAATCCGGAAGAAGTAGCTGCGCAAATGAAAAAAGCAGATTTAATTTTCTGTTTAGATTACAATGCAACCAATCGGGTAGGGCCAGCTATGCAAATCTTGTTAGAAGAAGCGACTGGTCAAAAAATTATGATAGACCATCATTTGAATCCTGAAGATTTTCCTACCCTCGCTGTTTCTGAAACAACGGCTTCCTCTACGGCTCAATTAATTGTAGATTTAATAGAGCAGTCTGGACATTTAGCGTTGTTGGATGAAAAAATTGGGACGCCATTATACTTGGGTATTTTAACAGATACGGGTAGCTTTAGATTCAACTCCGTTAAACCACATACGCATGAGGTTTTAGCTAAACTTTTAGCAGCAGGAGTAGCACATCATCTAATTCATGAAAAATTAAATGATACGAATACGGAGAGTCGTTTGCGCTTGCAAGGCTATGCCATGAGTGAAAAATTAGAGATTTTATACGACTATCAGGTTGCGATTATTGCTTTATCTAAAGAAGAATTGGCGAAGTACAATTACAAAAAAGGAGATACCGATAGTTTGGCTAATTTGCTCTTGTCTATCAAAGGAATGAAGGCAGCCGTTGTGTTTACCGAGCGAGATGGCATTATGAAAATGTCTTTCCGTTCTAAAGGCGCAGAAAATCCAGTGAATGTTTTAGCAAAAGAACATTTTAATGGAGGTGGACATGCCAATGCTGCTGGTGGGATGAGTGATTTAACGGTAGGGGAGACCTTAGAAAAATTAAAAGAAGTGATTCCTCAGTATTTTCAAAAAGAAGGGTAAGTAAGTCACCGTATTTATTTTTGCATTTGAGAAGCGAGAAAATCGTAAGATTTTCGAGCTTCATAAAAAAACAAAGCGCGCCGCCTGCGGCAGCGCGGGTGGGATTATTGAGGGATGAAAATGGTTTTTATAAATCATTTTCATCCCTCAAACTCCCCTTGGTCACATAAGGATTACCCTGATTTGTAACACACTTTTCTTGATTCTCTTTCTATTTGAAAGGTCTAAATCGGTTTTCAAAAGTCCTAAATTTCCCTAAATGTAGGAGCGTATTCGGTAATGCTACCCGCACCTTTTTTATTGATTTTGAAAGTAACGTCCTTTGTGGTGGTAAATAACAGCACAGAGGAAAAAGACTTTCTGAGATGTGATTTCAAGACCACAAATGCTTTTTCTAACGTAAGTTCGTCTTCCTGGTCCTCGGTATCTGGAGACCGGTAGCGCAATTTAAGTAAGACCTTAAAGTCACCTTTAGCATTGGCTGGGCGAACAAATATATTTCTCAAGTTAGGCTTACCAATGGTTTTTGCCATCGTTAACTTCGCAAAGCGGTCTTCTGCTACACTTTCTGTTACCTGTTTCCAGAAAAGGTCAAACACATCTTGATAGGGCATAAACTAAGGATTGATGAAAAAATATTTCGTTTTTTCAAAAGTAAGGCTAATAATTTGATTCAAACAATATACTCTATCTTTATTGCATAATTATTAGAATAATAAGGAAAAAACTCAAAACTCAAATAATCAATCCAACACAACCCCTACTCCGGCTCAAACCCCAAAATCACCCCCAACTGAAAATTATTCTTCCAACCCCCAACTTTGTCCAAGCCCAAAGAATAATCCATCCCAATCGTTCCAAACATCGGCAAATGCGCTCGAAAACCAACACCCGCCGAACGTTTTAAATCAAAAGGCTTGTAGTCATTAAAAGATTGCCACGCATTGCCGGCTTCCACAAAAGTCAGGGCATAAATTAGCGCATTTGGATTGGTCGAAATCGGGTAGCGCAATTCCAAGCCAACTTTAGTAAATAAAGAACTGGCAACTTCTTCTCCATCCACAAAATTATTCTCCAAATCTGACCGTTCGTAACCTCTCAAACCAATCGCATCCGTTCCCGTAAAACCCTGCTGTGCCACGTCAATTCCATGTCCGCCTACTTGAAAACGCTCGAAAGGAGACGTCCCTACTTTTGAATTATAATAACCGAGATAGCCCATTTTTCCGTAGGCTTTTAGCACCAGTTTTCCAGTAACGGTATGGTAAGATTCGGCTTCAAAACGCCATTTATGGTATTCCAAAAACTGGTATTTTTTGGTTGGATTGTCTTCGTTTTCAAGGCTTTTGTTAAATAAGGAATAGGGTAGGGTGAATTTAGCAGATAGCGAAAATTTAGAGCCAGCGGTTGGGAAAATTGGGTGATTGACCGTATTTCTGGAGATGGTTTGTGCGAGGTTGATATTATAAAAAGTGCCACCTGAAACCAATTCTCCATCATGGGTAGTAAACAAACCGCTATCCCAACTATTTAGGCTGTATTTTTCAAAATTTAAGGTCGTTCTGGAAATGAAATTATCATCTGGAAATCGCAATCGACTCCCTAAACCAACGGAAAGTCCTAAGATATCAAAGGTTGGTTTAACGCCCGTCTCCTCGTTTTTATCCGTTGCATAATGATTGTAAAAGCCACTAAAAGTAAGTGAATTTGGCTTCTTGCCACCCAACCAAGGTTCGGTAAAGGAGAAATTATAGGATTGATAATTGAGTCCGCTACTTTGAATACGCAGCGATAATTGCTGCCCGTCGCCTCGCGCTAAATTTCCCCAACGGTCTTTTTTAAATATATTTTGGACGGAAAAATTAGTAAAAGAAAGCCCAACTGTTCCCGTCAAACCAACGCCGCCCGACCAACCTGCGGACATTTCAAACTTGTCGGTATTCATTTCTTTGACATCGTAAATAATGTCAACCGTTCCGAGTTCTGGATTGACGGAAGTTTCCAAATCCATTTTTTCGGGATTAAAATAACCCAAATTCATGATGGCACGCTGCGACCGCATAATGTCTGCGCGACTGAATTTTTTGCCGGGTTTGGTGTACAATTCTCGCCGAATTACCTCTTCCTTGGTCTTATCATTCCTGTTGATGATTACTTTGTTAATCGTCGCTTGTTGTCCTTCCATCATTCTGATTTCCAAATCAATGGTATCTTGTCGAATCGCTTTTTCTAACAATTCCAGCTTGAAAAATAGAAATCCATTGTCCAAATAAATGGAGCTGACATCTCGGTCTTCAGGACTAAAGTAAAGCCGCTCCTTCAGTTTTTCTTCATTGAAAATGTCGCCGTTTTTCACGCCCAAAACTTTATTCAATGCAGCATCTGAATAAATTGAATTGCCTTTCCAATCAATGTTTCCAATGTAATAAGGATTGCCTTCTTCGATTTGAAAAAACAAAATCCATTGTCCTTGATTGGAGCGTAAAATTTTGCTGGCAGAAATATTAGCATCTCGAAATCCCAATTGATGGTAATGAGCAATGATTGCTTTTTTGCCTAATTTCAATTCTTCTATCACTAATTTTGAATTTCCAAAAAGCCTTTTATTGCTCTGAATACCCAGTAGTTTTGTTAGTTTATGTTTGGAAATCTGGTCATTGCCCGCAAAATAAATATCTTGGATGCTGACTTTTTTTCCTTTTTTAAGCTTGAAAATTAATTGAATAGTATTGTCTTTAGCCACGAGTTCCTGTACCTCAATTGCAGCATCTGCAAAGCCTTTTTCTAAATAAAAACCAGTCAATTCACGAATCGCATTAGAGCGATTATTTTCGGTGACTATTGTTCCTTCTAACAAACATTTGCTCACTAATTTTTGTAATTCATCGACTTGATATCTCTTTACGCCCTTGATTTGAAAACCTGCTAAACGAGGTTGTTCTTCTACTTCAATTTCTAAAAAGACAATATCTCCGACCGTCTTTTGAATGTTGATTTCTACATCTGCAAACAATCTCATCTTCAATAAAGCCTTCATTGCCCGCTGCATCTGTTCGCCAGGGATTCTAATTTTTCCACCAACTTTTAACCCTGCAATTGCCATCAACGCTTTTTCATCCGAATGCTTCGCGCCGACGACCTCAATTCCGCCAATCTCATAATCTTTTGGTGTATTATAATCGACAAAATGGAGCGTATCATTTTCTTGTGCCGAAAGCAAGCCGATTTGAAAAATTACGAAAAAGGCAATAATTGAGCAGCTGAAATGTGGTGATTTCATAACGAAGTATATTAAAATATGAGTTTGTGAAGTATTTCGGATGGAAATGTTCTCTTTCTTTTATTTTGAGAGGACTCCGATTTTCGTAATTAAAGAGAAGGGAAGACATTTTTGGGTTGGTTGAGGAGGAATAATATTTGAGAAATGGAAGGTTGTTGGAATCTTTTTAATGGTTCGAGGTAACGTTTACTAAACCTTAAAGGTTTAGTAAACGTGCAGTAATTAGTTGCGCTTCGTCGGTTTCCAAATATTAGAATTTATCCCTTTTGCATAGTTAAAAAAGCCAATTAGCAAGGCAATATTCATCAAGTAAAAATAAGTTACAAAGCGGAGAACTTTGATTTGTTTGCCCGTTAGCCAATTTAAAATACGGTCGAAAAATGGTAGCGTAAATAAAAACAATTGCCCACAAAAAGCAATTTTATAAATCAAATAGTCTTCTTTCAAAAAATAGCTACAAACGAAAGCAGCAATGATGAAAAATGGACTCAACCACCGCAAAACTTTATGCGACCAAAAAGCAAAAGCCACGCCGTCCCATTTAAATAATAGATGGCTGAAATATTTTAAATTTTGAAAATTACCTGCCGAAATGCGTTTTTTACGTCGATATTCTTCAAAAATATCTTCTGAAACATCCTCGTAACAAATGGCTTTCAATGCTTTTATCGTCTGAAAATTCGCATCTAAAATATGCATCGTTTGAAAAAAGTCATCTACAATAAAGTTAGTTGGAACGGGTAAAAACAACTTTGCGCGCAACGCATAACAGGCTCCAAATGCGCCCATCATTGCGCCAAATGCTTCACTCTCGTAATGCTTAATCACATTTTCGCGCTGCACATAAAATTGTTCTTGAAGGGAAATGCCGGTATCTTTTACATCAATATTTAAAACGTTTGCGCCGACCAAACCAATTTGCGGACTTTGAAAATGTTGCGTCAACTCGGATAACATGTCGGGCGTAAAAAATACGTTGGCATCGGTCAAAACTAAAACACTATCGGGATGCTGATTGATTAATTTTTGTTGATGTTCAAAGAGTTGATTGATGATTCTAATTTTGCCATTCCGACCGCCAAAATTGGTATATTTTAACTGTGGATAAGTCGCTTGGAATTCTTCAATAATCGAATTGGTCGCATCCGTAGAATTGTCAGAACCAATAAAGACCCAGATTTTTTCGAGTGGATAATTGGTTTCAAAAATGCTTTTCAGTTTCTGCCGAATGACTTTTTCTTCATTATAAACCGCCATTAAAATAAAAACAGGTGGGACTTCTTTTTTACTTAGAACGAGCGCCTCATTTAATTTCTTTCTACCAGTCAACCACTTGATAATCAGCGGATAAAACAGGTACGTATGCAAAACGCCTGTCACCGATAACCAAAATAGTATTTGTAAAAAAATGTTCAATTTTTATTTTTAGAGGTCAGAAGTCAGACCGTTAAACTGTCAGAAGCCAGAAGATGCAAGGTTAAAAAAAATATTTGTCTTTTTATTTGCTTTTTTAGATAGTACCTTGTTACCCTTTAAAAATGTGGTAGTGCCACAAATGTGCACTTTTACAGTTTAGGTGCTTTTGTTTATCAAAGGGATTTTTAAGGGATAAAAACGATTTTGCAAAAATCGTTTTTGTCCCTTAATACCCCTCCCGCGTTGCCG
>JBLHWU010000029.1:0-38094 GCA_047629355.1 Saprospiraceae bacterium
AATCATTTTGCTATGAAAGCTAAAATTTACCTCGCTGCTAATAAAGCAGCTCTCAAAGAACTTCTTGCTCTCAAAGCTCAAACTTTGAGTGCGTAACATCAGTTAGTTATAATGCTTACAATTCTCCAAATATCTAAAAGTCTAAATATCCAAATATCCAACCTCAAAATTCCAATAAATTTCGTACTTTTACGCCCCCAATTCATAAAAAAAAATAACAATGTTAGATACAAATACGAAAGCATTACTGGATAAATTCATCGAACGTAGCTTGCAGGAAGATGCACCAGAAGGCGACCGGACTTCCTTGGCGTGTATTGACCAAAAGGCGCGAAACAAAGCCAAATTGTTGGTGAAAGACGTAGGAATTATCGCAGGAATCGAGGTTGCTAAGTACATTTTTGAAAAAATAGATGATACTGCTGTTTTCACACAGCACATTCAGGATGGTAAGGAAGTTCGCTTTGGACAGGTCGCTTTTGAAATTGAAGCGACATCAAGAGGCATTTTATTGGGTGAACGATTGGTGTTGAATACAATGCAGCGAATGAGTGGTATTGCAACCTTGGCCAATCACTTTGTTTTTGAAACAGAAGATTTGGATGTCAAGGTTTTAGATACGCGAAAAACGACGCCGCAGATGCGCTTTTTGGAAAAAATAGCGGTCAAAATCGGTGGATGTCACAACTATCGACACAGCTTGTCGGATTGGTTTATGATTAAAGACAACCACATTGACGCATGTGGCGGTATTACGCAAGCAATTAAGCAAGTAGAAGCATATCAAAAAGAGCATAATTTGGATTTAGGGGTGACGATTGAGGTGCGAAACTTAGTGGAGTTGCACGAAGTTCTAAACGTTGGGAAAGTCACACGCATCATGTTGGACAATTTCGAATTGCCTTTATTGTATGAAGCAGTCGCGACGGTCAATAAGCGTTTTGAAACGGAAGCATCAGGCGGTATCAATATTAATACGGTGCGAAGAGTAGCTAAAACTGGAGTAGATTATATCTCAGTGGGCGCGTTAACACACTCGGTGCCAGCGTTTGATTTGAGCCTGAAAATAGTGAAGTAAATATTTTGAATGTTTAATGGTTAGTAAAAACGATTTAATAAGTTGGACCATAATGCGCCGTAATTTTTTCTTCTAAAGAATTCAAAAAATCGTTGCATAGCCTTCGTTACGGAACTATTTTTTGTGTTTTTTAGAAGGGAAAAGGACAAGCATAATGACCCAAGTTATTGAATCGTTTTTACTTAGGGATTAATGATGCGCCACATTAACAATTAATCCATAACTATTAAACATTCAAACCTATTTTATCAACTTCATAAATGTACCGACAAACCAATTAGAGTCGGCTTTCGTCAACGTATCAAGCGTGGCATTGGCTTTGTTGCCAAATAATTTAATGTCTTTAACGACCTCTGTAAATGCTTTTTCTTCGGGACTGTTACCTTGCACACCGTCAATTTCCTCTAAAATCTTCAATAAAGGTTCTAATTCTTTCTTTTTTCGCTGCATGATAATTTTGCGAATCACTTCCCACATATCTTTTTCGGCTACAAAAAAATCTTTACGTTCTCCTGGAATCAAATGCTTATAAATCAACCCCCAAGATGCTAGAGCACGAATGTTCATATTGGCATTGCCCAAAGAGATTTTCAACTCATCCATGATTTGCTGCGAACTCAAGGGTTCGGGCGAAATTAGTAGCAACGCATGAATTTGCGCCATCGTTCGATTGATACCCCACTCCGTCCCAAATGTACCAAATGCCTGCAAAAATTTTTCTTTACCTTCCTGTAATTCCATATTTGTTAGATGACTTTGTGAAAATCATTATTAGGATTTATCAATTAACTCATTTTCCCGAAAACGCTGTAATCCTTGGGTGTGTAGCCTTTAGGCTACACATAAATTATTGATAACACTGTTCAAGCATAGCCTAAGGGCTACACACCGAGAGATATACGGTAATTCCTAAAATCTCAATTTTAATTTTTCAATTGGTAACTCTGTCCAAAGGAAATAAAAATTTCACAAAATTGTTTTCAAAAAAAAGACAGCCACCAAAAGTAACTGCCTTTTTCCTATTTTTTATTACCGTACCGTGCACCGTAAAACGTCCACAGTGCCCCGTTTTCTATTCTTTATCAAAGCGCAATTCCTGAATAACAGGTTGTGCACCACTATTTTTCATATAAACATATACACGAAAAGTGCCGCCATTAGCGACCAAATTCCCAATGCAATATTGCGAGTCTTTGCCCTTTGACGTTCCTTGGTGCATTTCTTTAAATGACTGCGGTTTGTGTTGTGCAAAGAACTTTTTAACCACGGCTACTGCCTCGGTTTTGCTGTAATAATCTTCATTGTCCAACACCGATATTTCAACCTGTGCATCAAAATAAGTACCCAATGCATCAGCATCTCCAGCACTAATGGCCTGAGAAATAGCAGATAAGCCATCAACTGGGTTGGTGGCAAAACTCAACATTGGGATTAAAATGAAGACAAACAATAAATTTTTCATAATCCTATTTTTTAATGAATAATTGGTTTTTCTTAAAAATTCAAATACCTAAGACCGTAAAAGTTCAAATATCTAAAATTCTATTTCAAAAAACGTATTTTCTACTTGTAAAAAGTAGTGAGGGGGAAAATTGTTCAATTAGCTTAGTCTAATTAATGGTCGGAAAAGTATGTGGAGGATAATTTATAAAAATTTCAAATGTGTTCTTTAATTTTTTGTATTAAATATTTAAAATAGCTTTAATTCAAGTGTAAAGAACGGGATTTGAAAAGAATAAAGTGTGTTTTTCGTGAAAATTCTTTCAAAAACGACTTTTGCCCACAAAAAGAAAAGGTTACTTTGTAGTAAAGAGTTGAAAACAACACTTTTCCATAAAGTAACCTATTCGTTAATAATTCTATTTCTAAACCTGTCTTTATAATGCAGGATTACAAAAAGGATACAGTTTTTTTTTTGAAGAAAATAATTGCTTAGATTTGCTCAAAAAAAATGATGATTGAATTTTCCAAGAAAGAGACCCATTCTGTTTTAAATAAATTTGAAATTGACCTCAAAGGAGATACACCTTCAGAGAAAGAACTGTTTGAAATGCTCTGCGACCAAATCGCTTATATGATTGAATATCGCATGGAATTTTTATTGAGCTTGCTTTATCGCAACGATATTTTGGAACATAAAATCAGTTTTGCTCTTTCGCCACATTGCCCCAACCCTGCTAATATTGCCCTAGCTAAGCTGGTGATGGAACGGCAACGTAAACGCATTGAGACAAAGGCGTCGATTGAAGTTTTGCCAATTGAAGATATTGATGAAGAGTTGAAGCTTTAATCACGATAAAATAATAACTCCGCCATCTATCAAGTATTTCTTTTAGCCTTATTTTCCACTTTTAAAACAGTCATTATGTATAGATAACTCCTATTTCAAAAGTAAACATCTTTTGTCATTTCAATTGAAGTGGAGAAAAAAACCAAAATAGATGTTGCCAGATGGCGGAGTTATTCTTTTACCGTTACTTAGTATAATTTCGCTAAATTTATTATATTTGTACTTAGTAGCTATTCAAGTTAATAGTGTCGGATGATTTGAATAACTACTAAGGAACGCGAAATAAATAACGCATCCTTTCCTATTTTATCAAAACACTGTTATCTTCCCATACACTACATTTTCCTGAAAAATAAAAAACCGTCCTCTTTATTACCTGTTTTTTTTACTTTATTAATACAAAACAATGAATATCAACTTTAAAAACATCTCCATTGGTTCGCTTTTGGGCGGTATCGTTTTATTTCTAACAGGTTTTTTATGCTACGGAGTCTTGTGTGCAGATTTTATGGAAGCCAACTCAGGTTCGGCGACGGGAGTGATGAAAGAAACGCCTGCTTTGTGGATGATTTTTCTCGGAAACCTGACAATGGCTATGTTACTAACCTATATCTTTGACCGATGGGCAGGCATCAAAACCTTTGTAACAGGGGCGAAAGCAGGAGCAATTATTGGTCTATTGATTGCGGTCAGCTATGGCTTAATTACGATGGCAACTACAAATATCATGACTTTCGAAGGAATTTTATGCGATTGGTGCTGTTCTACGTTGATGACGGCCTTAGCAGGTGGAGTCATTGGTTGGGCATTAGGAAAATGGGGCGATAGCAAAACATAAAAGCTATTATTTCATTTTGAAAAAAGGGCGAAATCTAGTTTTTATAATTTGATTTCGCCTTTTTTTATTTAAAAAATAATATCAGTACAGTCCTTAAAAAGGATACTCTTTTACCTATTTTCGCCCTGAATTTTTAAAAACTAAACTGATATGCCAACTGCCAATATCCTCATCATTGACGACGAAAACGACATTCGTAAACTCCTTTCCCGCATCATTCGGCTGGAAGGTTATACCGTTTTTGAAGCCGAAAATGGCGAAAAAGGCAAGAAGTTACTACGCTCAGAGAAAATTCATGTTGTCCTCTGCGATGTAAAATTACCCGATGCCAATGGTGTTGATATGGTGCCCAAGCTCAAGGAAATCCAACCGCTTTGCGAAATTATTTTACTGACCGCTTTTGGTACGATTGAAGACGGCGTGAGTGCTATCAAACGGGGTGCATTCGACTATATTACGAAAGGCGACGACAACAATCGCATCATTCCGCTACTAAATAGGGCAAAGGAAAAAGCCTTGTTGCAATGGCGGGTACATGAATTGGAAAATAAGGTCAGCGAACGTTATAATTTTGACCATTTGATTGGCGAATCTAAGCCGATGACCTTTGCGGTGAAGATGGCAAGGAAAGTGGCGACGAAAGACACAACCGTACTTTTGACGGGAGAAACGGGGACGGGGAAGGAAGTTTTTGCGCAAGCGATTCATTATGAAAGTCAGCGAAGTACCAAGCCATTTGTGCCTGTGAATTGTAGTGCGATTTCTAAAGAATTATTGGAAAGTGAAATGTTTGGACACAAAATAGGCTCCTTTACGGGCGCGACAAAAGACAAACGTGGCTTATTTGAAGAAGCGAATAACGGAACGATTTTTTTGGATGAAATTGGAGAAATGGATTTGGGTTTGCAAGCCAAATTGTTACGTGTTTTGGAAACAGGAACCTTTTTAAAAGTAGGAGACACCAAGGAAACCAAAGTCGATGTCCGCGTCATTGCTGCTACTAATCGCGATTTGGAAAAGGAAAGTGAAGTGGGTAAATTTCGGCTTGACCTCTTTTATCGCTTGTCTGTTTTTAATATTAAGCTACCCAGCTTGAAAGAACGCCAAAACGATATTCCCTTACTCGCTGACTATTTTATTGATATGCATGCCGTCAAAATGAACGTGCAACCTCCCAAAATGACTGCAGATTTTAAAAAAGCCCTTCTCCACAATCGCTGGAAAGGAAACATTCGCGAACTCAAAAATGTTACCGAACGCGCCGTGATTCTTGCGGAAGAAGATTTACTCACGACAGATTGCCTACCATTTGACTTTCTGTATGACAAATACGGCGAAGGTCAAATCAATTCGTTTCAACTCACCGATGTGGAACGCATACATATAAAGAAGGTCTTGGCTTATTCTAATGGTAATAAAACGAAAACAGCAGACTTGCTCGGTATCGGCGTTACTACTTTGTACCGAAAAATCGAGGAATACGGGCTTTGAATGGTTAATGCTTAGGGATTAATGGTTAATGACGCGTTCCTTAACCATTCATTATGAAAGAGTACTCTACCAAAATGGAAGGGTTTTTACCCTGTCACATTTTTAATAAAAATTATATTTAGTCTTAAGTAACTGATAATCAATTATTTAGATAAAACTGGCATGGGTATGCCAGTTCACGGCCTCAAATTTGGAATATAGTAATTGTCTTTTGGCGATAACAATTTTTGAAATCATCAAAAGAAACGAACAACCAAGACCATTACTTATATTAACTGACTAACGATTACGACCTAAGACTAAAATTTAATAATTATGAGTACGATTGAATTCAATAGCCATTTCGACCAGCTTCAAAAACGATTAATGCCATCTGCTTATAGACTTACGCACAACGTTGAAGACGCAAAAGATTTGATTCAGGAAACTGCTTTACGTGCTTTCAACAATAAAGAAAAATTTGAAATGGGAACGAATTTTCGCGCTTGGGTAACGACCATTATGCGAAATACGTTCATCAATATTTATAGAAAGAAGAAAAATCGTGCGACCTCTTCTGAGCCGAGTGACAGCTATATTTTTGTCAATGAAGGACACACCGAAGACAATGCTGCGGGGTCAAATATGATGATGGATGAATTGAAAAGTATCATCAGTGACTTGGACGAAACGTATAGAAAACCGTTTTTGATGTTTTTCGAAGGCTTCAAATACGATGAAATTGCAACCGATATGAACTTGCCGATTGGTACAGTGAAAAGTCGAATTTTCTTCGCTCGTAAGAAGTTGAGACAAACGGTTGGATTTGCGTATAATTATGATACTTCCGTTATTCATTAACGAGTGTGAGTTGCAACACAACCATTTTAAAAAAAAAAATAGAGCAATCAGAAGTCTTCTTACACAAATATTTTCGTCGGGCAATGCTTGGCGAAAATATTTTTCATTTAATAAAACCCCTTAAATTCCTTAAAATCAGTGACTTATCAAGTCAACTAATTAACCAATAACCAATTAACCGATAACTAATCCCTCCTTTTTCTTAATTTTAAAGTTCATTTATGTGAAACCTCAACACTTTTTCAATTTGAATATAAAAACAAAAATAATTTTCGCACTGCTGATATTGTTTGCGACCATCACCTTTTTGGGGCTGTTGGGTAGTCATTATTTGGACCGTACTGCGAACGACTCGGTGGCGATGATGCAAGACAATTATCGGTCGATTCAAAACACTCGCGAGATGTCTTTGGCTTTGCAGGAAATGGTACAGCCGTTGCAGTTGTTGGATATGGTGAAAGGAGAAAAACGAAAGAAAATTAAGTCGGCTTCTTCTAAATTTGAGCGGCATTTAAATTTACAATCCAATAAATATTTGGGCGAAGAAGAAACTCGATTGACGGAAGAATTGCGAGGGGACTTTACTGATTTTCGCGACCGAATTTTAGATTCTCTGTCAACTGATGGTGCATTTTCTTATGGACTTTATTTTCAGGGGCAACACTTAAATGCCCTTTTGAAAGATGTTTATGAACTCAACGAAGCTTCCTTTACCGCTAAGACCAATCAAGCGAACGAAATAGCTGACCGCATCACGATGTATTCCATTATCATCGGCTTCTTTTTTATAGGATTTATGATTTTTTCCCTCTTTTATTTCCCTACCTACATTGCTGACCCAATTCGAAAATTGACGGAAGGTATCAAACAAATTGCGCAAAAAAATTATCGGGAACGGCTGCCCGTAAAGTCAGGGGATGAGTTTGGTGAAATGGCACATTCCTTCAACTTGATGGCAAAAAAACTGGAAGAATACGACAATATCAATATCAATCAAATTTTGTCAGAAAAGCAGCGGATTGAGACGATTATTAGTCAAACCAACGAGGCGATTGTTGGTTTAGACAATCAAAAATGTGTGCTATTTGTCAATCCAATTGCAGAAAAATTATTGGGTATTTCTGAGGAAGAAGTTTTGCAAAAACCAGCCAGTGAATTGGCGTTAAAAAGTGATATTTTTGCCAATTTGGTGAAAGAAATTTTGAATGATGAAATCAAAGAAGACCAAACAATTAACGCCGTCAGTATTGATAAAAATGGGGAGCAATTGTATTTTAACAAGGAAATATTAATTGTACAAAATACTGATATTGAGAATATTACCCAAGGAAGTGGTTATATCTTTATTTTAAAAAATATTACGGAATTGAAAACGCAGGATTTGGCAAAAACCAATTTTATGGCGACGCTTTCACACGAATTGAAGACGCCGATTGCTGCCATTGGCATGAGTTTAAAATTGATAGAAGACGAACGCATTGGTCATTTAAATGAAGAACAAAAAGACCTCACCGACACCATTCGACACAACGCCAACCGTTTGCTAAAAATGGTGAATGAAGTCTTGGATATTTCTAAAATTGAAACGGGCAATGTGCAACTGAATTACGAAGAAATTTCCGCTGCTAAAGTCATTGACCGCGCGCTCAGCAATGTCAAAACGTTTATTGATGAAAAGGATATTCAAATCAAAAAGTCTATCAAAGGCGAAACTGGTAATTTAAAATTAGATGTGCTGAAAACAACGGGCGTATTGACTAATTTTTTAACCAACGCTCTTCGTTATTCAGAAAATGGCAAACCGATTGAAATCAACGTCGTTCGCAACAATGGTACAGTCAAATTTTCGGTAAAAGACTACGGACCAGGTATTTCTCAGGAAGACCAAGGAAAGGTTTTTAAAAAATATCAACGGGCCAAAGACGATAAAACCAAAGGTACAGGCTTGGGTCTGGCAATTTCTAAAGAATTTATTGAAGCGCAGGGCGGGAAGATTTGGATGGAAAGTGAGGTTGGGAAAGGGAGTCAGTTTTGGTTTTCGCTACCAGTTTGACAGGTTGCGGGTCAAATGCCCTTTGTATCCGCTACCCGTGCTTAATCGACCTCTAAGCTACGAGTTGCAACCCCTTTGACAATTTAATTGCATTTTTCCTCTTATCTTCAGGTGATTTTTTTCAAAACAAAAAGTCACCCTCATGAAAAACATCTTTACAACGCTATTGCTACTCTGCATTTTTACGACCATTTCTTTTGCTCAAAACTGGTCGCCCGTCAATTTATCCGATAAATATAATTTTCAAAACGATACTGCTGACCACATCACCAATACGATTTGGGTGGACTCGGTGGAGGTACAAGGATTGGATTCTGTTTTTTATTTAAATAGGATTGTGAAGCCTTGTCCTGAATGTCCAGGAGCTTCTAATTATGAATTTTATTATAAAGCTTATCAAGGGCAATTTTTACAAAAAGAGATTCGAAAAGAAGGCGATGACAAATATGTTTTTAAAGGGGAGCATCCATTTACTATTTTTCCAAAAGCCAATTTGAATGAAACCTGGTTGATGGATACTTTAAATAATACAGAAGCGACGGTTTCTAACATTCAAGAAATACAACTATTTGACAATCAGTATTCTATAAAAACGATTGTGCTGTCTTCGGGCGATAGTATTTTATTGTCGAAAGAGCATGGGGTGGTTTATTTCCCAGAGATATATGAGGGGAGTTCTTTTGATTTAGTGGGGATTGAAGGGCGTGACTTGGGGGGAGTTGGTGCCGAATTATCTTGATTTTTATAATTATGATATAGGAGATATTTTACAATATGAGAGGTATAATGGACAATGTGAAAAAAGCACCGTTTTCTTTAGAAAATATGAGATAGCATCAAAACAAACTATTGAATATACCATAGTTTACGATATACTAAGTAGTCCATCTTAAATAATCGACACTTTTTACAGAGGATATTTTTTGTTTAATAAAAAAAAATCCTTTAATAGTACTTCTATTGAAGGCGTTTTTAAGTTTTTTAAACGGAAAATAGTCCTGTCGAAAAGTGTCGATTATTTAGAGGCACTTACTTACAATCAGAATGCTATCAGGCTTTTTATTTTGGTAATCCTAATGCAGAGCTATACTGTTCTTATGGTTTTGAAACTCAATGGTCTTTTTATCCCAATTCTAATAATTACGTCAATAGATATCCCCATGAGCTGATTGAAAATCCTATTTTTGGAGACTATGACCCTCTCTACTCTGTGCTCAATTTTTATAGAAATGAACAAGGGCAACTCGTTAAATCACTCAGTTTCAAAAAAGAATATCCACAAGGACTTTTTACCTTTTTAAATGATACCTCTGAAATAATAAGACAAGAAGAAATGCTCATTTATAAAGATATTTCCATTCCAGGAATAGGAGACGTTCATAACGAAATAGACCCATTTGAATGCTGGTATAGAAATCAATTAGGTAGTTATGTTATAAACGGAGATACAGTTGGTGGTATAACACCAGATTCATTTTTCATCGTCTCCACCCAAGAATCCTTCCATGAAGATTTCATCCTCTACCTCAACCCTACCAACGGACAAATCACCCTCGATTTCAACGACAAAAATCACGGCAATATCAATCTGCAAATCATGGATGCTTTTGGTAAAAAAGTCCATCAGCAACTCATTCAAAAAGGGGAAGCTGCGGTAGAAATTGATTTAGAATATTTGCCAAAAGGCATTTATTTTATGCTTGGCGAAGATGCAGGAAAGTATTTTTCAGAAAAAATCATAAGGCATTGAGGAAAAATTACGATATTGGCAATGCTTAGTAAAAACCAATTTTACACCAAATTCAAATACGGATTCCAGTGTCTTCCGTGCGCCATATGCCGTTGACCGAAAGCCGTCAAAAAAATACATCAATGAACCTAACCGTCGGACTCCTCGGAGGCGGCTCGTGGGGCACAACCGTTGCCTCCCTCACCGCTCGCAATTGCCCCACTACCCTATGGGCCAGAAATCAAGCTACAGTCGATGAAATCAATCAGCACCACACCAATCGTAAATATTTGCCTGGCGCGAAACTTACGGCAAGTCTCAAAGCCTCCAATTCCATCGAGGAAACCGTCAAAAATGCAGATGTGATTGTGATGGGCATTCCGTCGCAACATTTTCGGTCGGTTTTGCAGACGGCGCGACCGTTTATTCGTCCGTGGGTACCGATTGTGAGTTTGTCGAAAGGTCTGGAAACAGGGACGAAGATGCGCATGACTCAAATCATCGAAGCGGAAATGCCCGGACATCCAGCAGGTGTTTTGACAGGTCCTAATTTGGCGAAAGAAATCATGAAGGGCCAAGCGGCTGCGAGTGTTATTGCGATGGTCGATGATACCATTGCAGAAGCTTTGCGCCCCGTTTTTCAGACCGGTTTATTTCGGGTATATACCAATTCAGATGTGGTCGGCTGCGAACTTGGTGGCGCACTCAAAAACATCATGGCAATTGCCACGGGCATGGGCGACGGCGCACATGCTGGAGACAATACTCGCGCAGCTATTATCACACGCGGCTTGGCAGAACTGACACGTTTGGGCGTTGCGATGGGCGGCAAACCTGCTACCTTTGCAGGTCTGGCAGGTATGGGCGATATGGTGGCGACTTGTACGAGTACGCAAAGTCGGAATCATCGCGTTGGTTTTGAATTGGGGCAAGGTAAGACATTAGACGAGATAATTGCAGGCATGTCAGAAGTTGCTGAAGGCGTCAAATCGGCGAAAGCGGTAATGGAATTGGCGAACCAATATCAGGTTGAAATGCCGATTGCGACGGAAGTTTATAAGGTATTGTATGAAGGAAATACGGTTTTTGATGCATTTCGAGGATTGATTCGGCGGAAGGTGGGGTCGGAAGCAGAACCAGGGTAATTTTCAGCATTCTAATTTGTATACCGTACTAAGTAGTTGACAGTTACTTTGAAATATCAGAAGGGAGAGAATTGTAAATTTTCGACCGCCAATAAAAAATAGTGCGCGTTGCCTGCGGCAACGCGGGTAAGATTTTGAGGGATAAAACGGTTTTTGCAAAACCGTTTTATCCCTCAAACTCCCTTTTTTAAGACATCATTATAATCGTCAGTTATTTATGAAGCGAAGCACAACGCATTTGACTTGTTCCTAAATGAAGTAAAAATCACTCTTCTATTTGGATTTCTACAATATATTGGATGTACTCCCCTTTAGATATCGGGGGGTAATGACAATTGAAGTAAGATTCGACAACTTCATACAACCTTAAATCAATACGATTCATTCTTTATAAATTAACCCCCAATTCTTTCAAATACCTTTTTTTTATTTATATTGCAGCCAAAATAAAAGCCCATTTAGCATTTGAAACGTAAAATTTTATTGACATTTAGAAAATTAGAGATTGTGGATATTTGGATATGGGAAACTCTATTTATGAACGCCCAACTATTTTTTTCAACTAATTTTATCCAAATAAAGATGCAAGCGACAGCAAATAACGACCAAATTATAAAACGACCTTCCATGTTTTGGCTTTTGACCGAAGCAGGTCGGGCATTGACAGAGTTCGGCATGTCTGTTCCTTATCGGGGCTATTCTAAGCGATTTTGTAAAAATGGAGACGGGCATCCAGTCTTGGTTTTACCAGGTTTTATGGCCAGTGATACTTCGACAAGTCGGTTGCGTCAATACATCAGTAATATGGGCTATACCTCCTTGAAATGGGATTTGGGTAGAAACTATGGTAAAGAGGAAACTATCGATATGTTGCTTGATAAATTGGAAGAATTGTTTGACCTTTATGGTGAGAAAATCAGCTTAGTCGGTTGGAGTTTAGGCGGTGTCTATGCACGACAATTGGCCAAAGCACATCCTGATAAAATACGGCAAGTAATTACGCTTGGTTCACCATTCAGAGGCATTAGTGAAGCAAATAATGTGGCTTGGATTTATAATTTATTGACCGGTGGCAGACGGGTTACAGATGTTGACCCACTATTGTTGGCAGATTTACCGAATCCTGCGCCTGTGCCGACGACTGCGGTTTATTCTAAGCAAGATGGTATTGTACCGTGGCAAGTTTGTATGGAAGCGGAGGAGACTTTAATTCATCAAAATGTGGAGGTACGCAGCAGTCATCTAGGCTTGGGTGTAAATCCTTCGGTGTTGAAAATTATTGGTGACCGTTTGCAATATTCAGCTGTGAATTGGCGGCATTTTACACCGGGTAATTTTATGGAGGATTTGTTGTTGTATCCGAGTTTGTAATTTTGTCCTTCCGACCGAAGTGGAGAAATCTGGTTGTAATATTACACCAGATTCCTCCACTTCGGTCGAAAGGACAAAAGATATCTAATCCTTCATCGCTTTAATCCCCGGCAACTCTTTCCCTTCCAAAAATTCCAACATAGCACCTCCACCTGTCGAAACATAACTCACTTTATCCGCCAAACCCATCTGATTCACTGCCGCAACAGAATCACCGCCACCAACTAATGAAAATGCACCAATCGAAGTCGCATGTGCTACGGATTCTGCAATTGCTTTTGTCCCATTCGCAAAATTCGGCATTTCAAAAACACCCATTGGACCATTCCAAAGGATAACTTTTGAATGTTCGATGGCATCCGCAAATTCTAAACGCGCATTTTTACCAATATCTAATCCCATCCAACCATCGTCGATGCTGTCGCTATTTTGCGTTTTATAATCGGCATCCGTCGAAAAAGCATCTGCCACTACCGAATCAATAGGTAGTAATAAATTAATTTTTCGCTTGGCTGCCTTTTTGATTAAGGTTCTCGCTAATTCTAATTTATCGTCTTCTACTAAAGAGTTTCCAACTTGACCGCCCTGCGCTTTGATAAAGGTATACGCCATACCGCCACCCACAATCAAATTATTGACTACTTCAATCAATTTATCAAGCAACATAATTTTATCTGACACTTTCGCGCCACCAATAATCGCAGTTACCTGACCTTTTTTAGTCTTTAAAACCTTGGTTGCATTATCAATTTCTTTTTGCATTAAAAAACCAAAAGACTTTTCGTTTTTATCAAAAAACTGCGCAATAGTAGCCGTCGAAGCGTGTTCACGGTGGGCTGTTCCAAAAGCGTCATTGACGTACATATCGCCCAATTTCGCAAGCTTCTTCGCAAATTTCTTATCGCCTTTGCTTTCTTCTTTTTGAAAACGAGTATTTTCCAACAACAATACTTCGCCAGGCTTTAAATTTTTAGACATCATCGTCGCAATATCGCCAACGGTTTCTGAGCAAAATTTCACTTCAATATTCAATTCTTTCGACAAATGGTCAACCAAGTGCCGAAGGGTAAACTTCCCGACATCAATGCTGCCATCTTCGTTCAATTTCTTTTGTGGTCTGCCCAAATGCGACATTAAAATGATAGATGCCCCTTCGTGCAATAAATGTTTGATGGTCGGCAAAGCTCCCTGAATTCGGGTGTCGTCGGTGATTTTATAATTAGCATCCAAAGGGACATTAAAATCAACGCGTATGAGTACTCTCTTTCCTTTGACGTTTAGATTCATTCGTGTAAAAATTCAATCTGTTACAAAAATATTATCAATGGTAAATAACGGTCAAAAAATAACTCCGCTATCTATCAAGTAAATCTTTTGCCTTTATTTTCCACTTTTGAATTAGTCATTATGTAGAGATAACTCTTATTTTAGAAGTAAACATCTCTTGTCATTTCGACCAAAGTGAAGAAAAAGACCAAAATAAATGTTACTAAATGGCGGACTTATTCTTTGACCGTCACTCAGTAGGTGACCTACTTAACAATTTCTTAATTGAGAAAAGGTTTTATTGGTAAGCGTTGGGTTCTGCCCACCTCTTACCTTATATCTTCGAGCGAAACCAAAGAAGTGGGCAGAACCCACGGCTTTGGAAAGCTAAAAGCCCTCCAAATTCGATACTGTTTTTTTTTTGGAAATTAAAACCTAACTAGTTGATAATAAGCAATTTAACAACTTTCATAAAAGCAGTAGAAAAAAAATGCCGCTCAACTAATTTAGTGAGCGGCAAATGTACATTTATTTTGTTAAAATCAGATGCGCTAAGTCCGCCAATCTTGCAGAATATCCTGCCTCGTTGTCATACCAACTCACGACTTTCAACATTCCATCTTTATAATCAGTCAATAAAGAATCAAAAATGGAAGAGTGTGGATTGCGTACGATGTCCGAAGATACAATCGGATCAGTGCAATATTCCAACACGCCCTTCATTCGTCCTTCTGCTATTTCTTTGAACTTTGCGTTCACTTCTTCAATGGTCGTTTCCTTTTCTACTTGCACATTCAATTCTACCAAAGACCCTGTAATTACAGGAACTCGCAATGCCATTGCAAACAATTTACCTGCAATTGCTGGCACTACTTTCCCTACTGCTGTCGCTGCTCCTGTCGTTGTAGGCACAATATTGAAAGCTGCTGCACGTGCACGTCGCAAGTCGCTATGTGGTGCATCTTGGATGCATTGGTCGCCTGTATATGCGTGAGTCGTAGTCATTGAACCAACTTTTACGCCCCAGTTATCTGTGATGACTTTTGACAAAGGTGCCAAACAGTTTGTGGTACAAGATGCATTTGAAAATACATTTTTGCGCTTATCCAAATCTTGGTCATTTACACCCAAAACGATGGTTTGAACACCGTCGCCTTTCGCTGGCGCAGAAATCAATACATCTTTTGCACCTGCTGTTAAGTGTTTACCTGCCGCCTCTTTGCTTCGGAAAAATCCTGTGCATTCCAACACCAAATCAATTTCTAACTCTTTCCAAGGCAAGTTTTCCGGATTTCGGTCATTATATGCTTTGATTTTCTTTCCATTGACAGTGATGCTGTTGTCGTCAGAAGTGACTGTACCGTCAAATTTTCCCTGAGCGGAATCATATTTAAGTAAGTGTGCCAACGTCGCATTGTCCGTCAAATCGTTAATTGCAACGACTTCTACATCTTCTTTATTTAATAAATTACGAAAGGTCAAACGACCGATACGTCCAAATCCATTGATTGCTATTTTCTTAGCCATAAGATATTCTACTTGAAAGGGTTTAACAAATTGTAGCTACAACTTCACTCGCCAAACTGATTTAATAAAAAGACCGCTTGGCGACTAAAACTGGCGCTACAGAAAGGTAAATTTGCTTTACCGTTATATTTTTAGTGAGTAAAATTTTTAAACTTCATTAAAGTTTAAACACACATTTTACGATTCACCTGCAAATGTAAGATAAAAAAGAATAGCTGTCAAGGAAAATTAGTGTCTTTTTTACAATAAGTAAAATAATTTAATAAATTGGTCATAATGCGCAGTATTTTTTTCTGCTAAAGAATTCAAAAAATCGTTACATAAATTTAGGTGACCTTAAATAATCGACATTTTGACAGCCGATATTTTTTGTGTTTTTTAGCAGAAAAAAAGGACAATTATAATGGACCATTATTAAATAGTTTTTACTAATTCTACATTAGGACTCTTAAATCCAGTGCAAAAATAAAGGGAGTTTGAGAGGCGAAATCGGGCATAACGCCCAGTTTTGCCCCTCAGACTCCCAATTGATAGAGAATAATACAAGAGTCTTAGAGTAGAACTAAGGAACTGAAACTAATAAACTAGGATTCTTGACAGGATATTTATACATAAAAAGCGGCATCCAACTCTCGCCGAATGCCGCTTTTTCTTAGCTAAAACCTCCGTACGCCATGCGCCGTCAGCCGTATGCCGTTATTAGATTTACTCTACAATCAATTTTTGTACAGCCAATCGGTCATTTGCTCGGAAAGTTACCAAGTAAACACCGTTTGCCAAGCCACCCAAGTTAACTTCTGTAGAGAAGATACCTTTAGAGTGGTTGCCATTTTCGATTACTTTGATAGTTTGACCCATCATGTTTGCAACGGTCATGGTTACTTTTGAATCTTCAGGCAATTCATAAGAAACACGTACTGCATCCGTAGCTGGATTTGGTGCCAATTCGAAGCTGAAAGCATTTGCATTTACTACTTCAGTGCTTGTACCAATAATACCTACTTCTTCTACATCTATTGCAACGTAGCTGATAAAGTTAGTACCCGTTGGGTCTTCATCACCACGAATAGCCAAACCTGGCTCAAAATCTTGTTGGTAAATCAAGTGAATCAAGTTGTCACCAATGTTCCGTGCTACAGAAGGAAAAACTGCTGTAATTGCTGGAAAAAGGTCTGGCTCCAAAACGATGTCTTCACGAATTACATCCACTGGCGTATCCAACCAAGTCTCTCCATTATCAGTTGACGCTGACAATAAGATGTGACGGTTATTTTGAGCATTTGGATTTGCATTTTCGTTAACAAAGTTCTCTGTTACAGAAGAATATGCAATCACCAAGTTGTTGTTATTATCTACACCTGCAGAGATAAAAGAAGTTATAGATGTAAAATATGCTGCAACATTATCCGCGCTCACAAGGTCATAAGTACCATTGCCATCTGCATCCAAAACACTTGCAACGATTCGTGTAGAATCTTCGCCGTGCAATTCATTCCAGTAACGAACACCAAACCAAGCTGGGAAGAAAGTTGTATTTCCATCTGCTAAGTCAATATCTTGAACGTACATTTCACCGTAAAAAACGTGTGCCATACCCGTTTGGTCAATAATAACGTCACCTGTTCCATCAGAAGTTTGGATAGCCGTACCGTTTGGTCCGTCCGCCGTTTCTTGAGGATTTAATAGCAAAGTATCATAACCTGTATCTGCCACATAGTTGTCAAAAGGAAAGTCATGGATAACTGTTGAAGTCCAAGTAGAACCATTGTCTTCAGATTTAGCAACCATCACATCACCAAAACCAGAGAACAATGCAATCGCTACATTCTCACCATCTGCATCAATCGCATAGCTGTCCGCGTCCATGCTGCTGAATTTTGAATTGTCCAAACCAGGAATAATAACATCTACCATATCCCAAGTCGCGCCACCATCCAAAGAACGGTGGTACAATAAGTGACCATCTACACCTTCGTACAAAGCACCGTCGTTAGCTACTGGTGTTGTGATTGCCATTGCGTGAATGGTATTCCCATCGTCACCAGCTGCGACAGAACGTGGCCATAAGCTACCTACTGCTGCTGGTACATTCGAAGGAATTGTAGATTCTACCCAAGTTCCACTTTCATTTCGGTTAACCACCAAAGAAGCATCACTTGCGTGTGCAATCACTACTTGGCTACCGTCTGCAATCATAGAGATTGATGGCCAGCCTGTACGTACTGTTTCGATACGAGCAGTTGGGTCTTCGCCCCAAGAATTCCCATCAAAAAAGTTGTATCCAGCACCACGGTCAGAGTAACCGTCGCCTTCGCTGTTACCTCGTGTCCAAACTGCTGCCAATTCGTTATTGTCTGCATTACGAACCAATCGATTCTGTACCGCACCATTGGTTTGCAAATCATAAATTGTTGTCCCAATCAAAGCCTCTTGTTCTGTTCGGTCAGAAACCAAAGCATTATTCGCCGCTGGTACGTTTGGACGAACAAGGTCTTCAAAACCGGTCATCTTCACCTGATTCATCGGTACAGACACTTTAGAAATGTCAGTTGTTGCTGGACTTTGAGCCATCAATGCCACACTACATAGTAGTAAGAAAAATGTGGAAAGTAAAACTTTACGCATAGTTGATAAATTATTTAGAATATTGACAATGAATATCTTTTAGCAAGTCAGATTTCTTTGAAAGCACTTTTTGAAGGTATTTTCTACTGGAAAATGTTTTTTTCAAATTAAAACCATTGTCAAATTCTTGATTAGAAAATTGTACGCTAAAAAAACGTTTCTCCTTTTGGCAAGTTTAATAAATCACCAAAAAACGCCATTTTTTCATAAGGTTCGTAAAAATAGGAAATGTGTTTGGATAAAAAAATTAATTCTATTTCTCAAAGTAACATATTAACATTTTTTCACACAAAATGTATTGTACACAACAAAACTAACGGGTTGCGAGGTGCGAGATATAGGCTGCGAGGTGCGTAGAAAAAAGGGCAACAGGTCTTTCAACTTGCTACCCTTTCAGTATTTAATGGTCTAAGTATTGTTTCTTTAGGCGTTACGGGTTGTGGGTTGTGGCTTGCCCGTTGCGGATTAAGTTAGTCAGTTTTTGTTGACGTATTCGATAAACTTATTCATTTTCCCACCAAGGACATCCTATTCTTTCATCAATTGAATTGCTTCTGTTGCCAAATCTTGATACAACAGGCTAATTTTCTTTAAATGATTAATCGTTTCCTCATTACTGGAATGAAAATAAATCAAAAATTTCACGAAGTCCTTCTTATATCTTTTTCGACCATAGCCTTCCACAATATTAAAATTCACAACATCCATAGACCGTCCCCTAATTCATACATTTCATATTTAGGCATCTTAAAGGTGAAGTGATGCGTCCGTATAAACAGGTCAAGAGAAAAACTGTAAACCTCCAATTCTTTGTAAGTTTTAGCCATAGTTTAAATCTTTTTTAGTCAAAAAAATACCAAACTAAACCCAAACCCCCAACTCGCACCCCTAATTGTTTTCAATAATAAACGTCAACTTCCCACACTGCTGCTTCGGCGCACTATAATCTCGTTCAAATTTGTACAACTTAGTTGCCTCCAAGGTCTTCCGAATGTTATCCGTATCGCGAATTGTCGAAGCTTCTTTGTCATATTTTACATAAACGACTCGACCTTCATTGTTGATACACAAGTTGATGGCAATTCTACCATTCTTTTTCACAATTTTCTTAATGTCTGGGCGGTGCGTCACTTTTCGATTAAAAATCGCGGTACCTTTAAAATCATCGCCGTCTTTACCGGCACCTGATTTCCCTTCGCCTTTATCCTTGCCCGCGTCGCCCTTACCTTTACCATCTTTGGCAGAAGTTCCAGCAGATTCGTTTTCACTTTTCGTAGCTGCGTCAGTCGTTTCTTCCTCATCAGCAGTTTCTTCTACTTCCTCCACTGGTTCTGGTGCAGGACTTGGTTTAGGGGTCGGTTTTTCCACCTTCGATGGCTTCGGACTCGTCTTGATTGGTGGTGTTTTTGTACTTTTTGAAGTCACCACGGGCTTGCGCTTTTTCACCACAGGCTTCGGTTCCATCGTCGGCTTTTTCTTCGGCTCTACTTTTTTCACTTTCTTCTCCGTCTTCTTTTTCGCCTCCGTTTTCTTCTTTGCACCTGCTTTATCATCCGCTTTTTTAGAAGAAGAGTCAAATTGTGCAAATTGAATTTCTATCACATTCTCGTATTTTGGTTCTTTCACTTCTTGCGTTAAAAATGGCAACAAGCAAAAAAGAATCAAGGCTGCGTGAAAGAAAAAAGCAATTAACATACCTCGTTTACGATTCTTTTTTTCTTTCTCAGATTGAAAATCATTTCTCATGGTGAAGCTATTTAGTGAATTAGTAATATTAGTTAATGCTCTATTGGTCGGAGTAAATATTGAAGATGAAGGATAAACGAAAGAACTTTTCGATTTCGTATATTCAAAAATTACGTCCCACACTAATAGTAACGGTAAAAAAATAACTCCGCCATCTATCAAGTATTTTTTTCCTTTATTTTCCACTTTTGAAACAGTCATTAAGTAACACGTAGTAATTAATCGGTAAAATTTTTAGACAAGATTTTTTCGATAGTTTTTCTTTAAAAATTCTTGAATAGCCAGTGTTATTGAAGAAATTTTTAAGGGAAAAATAACGGAAAAAGATGTTTATAAAATTACCTGATTAATTACTACGCGTTACTTATGTAGAGATAACTCCTATTTCAAAAGTAAAAACTAAAACCAAAATAAATGTTGCTAGATGTCGGACTTATTCTTTCACCGTTACTAAGAAGAGTATTTTAGCACACGGATTCTTGTTAAAAAACCATTAAACAATGTGAAGTAAAGCTTAAACGATAGGTTGTTTTTTTAAATTTTTAAAAGAATTGTTAAAATACAAAGGTGGTGTGTGGGATAATGGTTCGGTTAGCAGTTATTTTTGAATGAATATTTATTTTAAATATAAATTTAGAAATCAGACCGCTGCGCAGTCAGAAAAAAGCAGTCAGAGGTCTCGTGCTTTTCTAACCTCTGACCATAAAATGGTCTGACTTCTGGCTTCTCTTAAAGCCATTTATTTTCTTTATACCAATTTAATGTTTCCTCTAATCCCTTTTCCAAATTATACTTTGCTTTGAAATTAAAATCTTGCTCAATACCAGATGCATCTACCCGCCAATTTTTACTCTGCAATTCCGCTACTTTTTCTAAATTAAATGTCGGCATATTTCCAATCAACTTCCCGCCGCCTTCCGCCAAGAACGCAATGACGCGCACCAATCCCGTCGGTACATTAATAGTCAAGGTCTTTCTATTTAAAAATTGCTTGGCATATTTTCCCAAATCCTGCGCAGGGTGCATATCTCCATCTGCAATAAAATACGCTTTTTGCTGAAAATCGGACAAAGTCGCATCCAACATCACTCGAACCAAATCCTTGACATATATAAAGGTGAGTTGCTGTTTATCAAATCCAATATACGTCTCCAATCGCCGATTGACAATTTGAAAAAACGAATAGATATCTGTCTCGCGCGGCCCATATACTGCCGTCGGGCGCATAATTAACCAAGGCAAATCATCCTGTTTTTTCAAAAACTGTTCTGCTTTCAACTTGCTTTCTCCATACGCCGTTATCGGTTTCGGTATATCGGTTTCTTTGACAAAATCATTCAAATCCTCATTCGATGCTGGTCCATATGCCGCCAAACTACTGGTATAAGTGAATTTTTTCAACTCCAAATCGGCTTGCTCAATTGCTTGGACAAAGTTCTTGGTATACTCACAATTCACCCGAAAATAATCTTCTCGCTTCGGTGCGCCCACGATGCCCGCATTGTGAATGATGTAATCAAACTGCTGCGCTTTCATCCGCTGCGCCATGCCTTCAATATCTGTAAAGTTGACCTCAAAAAAATGGATTCGGTCGTCTTGTAAATATTTTCGACTACTGGTTTTGCGGACGCCTGCGTGGACTTCTAAGCCGCGCTCTAAGGCTTCTGCCACGAGAAAACTACCGACGAATCCGCTTGCTCCGGTGATTAGGATTTTTTTCATGAGTGATTTTTTTATCAGAAGCCTGCTGCCTTAGTTGTATTTTGTTTACTTCCTTTTTCTTTTCAATGTCCTCTTATTAAATAGTTGAATTTTTATCTAAAACCCCATTTGGGAAACACATCCTTTCTAATAAGAAATACCTAAAGTCAGTTTTCATCATAGCCATTAATGGATTATTATTTTCCGCAAGATATTAGTAAAATAAATCTAAATACTTAGTGAATTCCGTCTCTAATCTTATATTTATCTGAAATAAATTCAAAGCCTCCTTTCATAAATAAACGTTCACATAAGTCTTCATTTCCATGCTCCCTCGCTAAAATCATTAATTCATTGTATGTTGCTAATTTAAAGAATTTTTCCGCTGCTTTTAATGGTTTCATTTTCAATTAACTTTTAATGTAAAATGAAATAGATGTTTTAAAATAAATAGAAAATTCACAGCTTAGGGAATCCTTTGATTCATCCGCTCCAAAATATGAAACACTCCCGGACAATACTGCGCATTCACCGCATGCAAATCCAAATTACTCGCAAACTGAAAATCATCCGTATGCGGATATTGCCGACACGCACGCGGGCGATGTTCATAAATAGTGCAATAATTATTGTCCAATAAAAATGGGCAAGGCGTCGTATTCATCACGCGGTCACCATCTTCATCTTGCAGCAAGTATTGTTCTTCAAATTCACTTACTTTCAGCCCCAAGAGCTTCGCAATCCGAGCAGAATCCGTCTTGTTCACAATTGGCGGAATACTCGTACAGCAATTCGCACAATCCAGACAATCAATCTTTGCGAAGACTTCTTCATGCATTTTTGTGCCAAATTCATTCAATCGCTTACCCTTGTGCTGTCGCAGTCGCTGCACCAGTTTTTTGTGCGGCTTTTTCTGCTGTTGTCGGCGATTTTTCCAGTCTTGGATGAGTGTCATGAGCCTTTTTTTTAGAGGTCAGAAGTCAGACAAATCCCTTCACTTTCTGTCTTCTGACAATAAAACGGTCTAACTTCTCTATATTATTCAATTAAGTAACAGTGAAATAATAAGTCCGCCAACTAACAACGTTTATTTTGTTCTTTTTCTCCACTTCGGTCGAAATGACAAAAGAAATACTTGGTAGTTGGCGGAGTTATTTTTTTACCATTACTAAATGGTCATAAATATCTAATCCCTCATCTTCTTCCCGCAACTTTTGCTCAGATTGATTGATTTTAAAAACAAGCATTATCGTTAACGCGGCTAAGATGACAATTAGAAAATATTTGCAAATTAACGTAAAATAAATCGTTTGCCAGCTGACTACTCCATTGGCTACATTTCCAATTAGCACCTCTTTTATAAGTATAATGACAATATACAGTAAAAAAAACGCCCACCACCAGATGACCCAGCGATACCGTTTTTCGAGAATCGCTTCGGGGGTGACTTCTTGGTTTTCTAACCAAATTTCGCGTAGGATGACGAATGGTCTATACAAATTCAGTAGCGGTACAAACCAGCCAAGTATTGCCCATTTTCCAGTAAAACTAGCTTTTTCTGGATGTAAAACATGGAAATTCGCATAGACGCGCCAAAACCAAATCAGAAAAAGCAACCCAGTTATGATGGATAAAGGCAACTCTATTTGCATTAAATTACTTTCAAACAATTGATGCTTTTCCCCATAACCAAAACCCACGGGTTGCCCCGAAATCAAGGAATACAGACTATAATAAATAAAAATTGCTCCTAAAGCATACACCATTTTCAACCACAACACCAGCATTGTTAACCTCGCCCAAACCTGATTGTTCCTTATTTCGCTTCTTTCCATGCGGAAAAGTACCCGTCTCGCTTTTCATTTCAAAATTCTTTTTCAACTTTTTCCAAAAAGTCAATCCATTTAGAAAAAAAACAAGAACTTTGCTCTCAAATTCTAAATCATTTGACTAAAAAAATTAACATCAAGAAAATTGCTCAGCTTACCGGGCACAACGCATCCATTTTTGCACTCGCAGCAGGTAAAGATGCCGAACATTTTCGCTCCGCAGCGGGTGAAGGTTGGGTGGCAGAATGGAATTTTAACTCACCTGACATGGGAAAATTAATCGCCAAGGTGGACTCCCAAATTTTTTCTTTGTGCAATATTTCCAACGAAAATCGGCTCGTTGCAGGCAATATGAACGGCGGCGCACACTGGGTCGATTTGGACAACCCCGACGAGACTAAAAACATTTTGCATCACAAAAAAGGCATCTACGGAATGCTGCAAATCGGCGACTTTTTATACTCTGCTGGCGGTGATGGTATGTTGACAAAATGGTCGGTTTCGGAAAATAAAACGGTCGAAAGCATTCATTTATCCAACCAATCTTTACGCGGTTTAGATTTCAGTAAAAAGCGGCAAGAAATAGCGGTTGGCGCAAGCGATAATTCGATTTATTTATTGGATTCAATGACGCTTTCTTTAAAAAAAACAATCAAAAATGCCCACGAAAACTCAGTCTTTACTGTAAAATATCATCCTGACAATCAACACCTTATGTCAGGCGGACGGGATGCGCACTTAGCTATTTGGGATTTGGATAATAATTTTGAAAAAGTATCGACTCAACCAGCACACTGGTTTACGATTAATGACCTTGTTTTCCACCCAAAAGGACACCTTTTTGCAACTGCCAGCCGTGATAAAACAATAAAGGTTTGGGATGCCAAAACTTTTGAATTATTGAAGGTCTTAGACACGATTCGCAACGGTTGTCATGTCAATTCGGTGAACGCTTTGTATTGGGCAGATTTTAAAAATTATCTCGTGTCAGGAAGTGATGATAGGAGCATTATTATTTGGAAAATTGAGGAATGATTTTTATGCTAATTTAGATAAATAGCCCAACAAAATTAGATGACATCTAATTTTGACACTATTTTTTTTCTGAATTAAGGCGTAAAAACTTGAGTTATGCCTTTGTATAAGTAGGTGACCTTAAATAATCGACACTTTTGACAGCCGATATTTTTTGTTTAAAAAATTTAAAAAATCCTTTAATAGTCCTTCTATTGAAAGCGTTTTTAAGTTTTTTAAACGGAAAATAGTCCTGTTGAAAAGTGTCGATTATTTAGGGGGCACTTACTTAAGGATAGTTTTCACAATGAAGAGTCAGGAAAAAATAGGCTTCAAAGAGTTGTTCGATTATTATTCTTAGACTCCATTACTACTTCCTTTTCTTCAACGCCCCCCCTATCCGCCAACATAGTTTCAGGAAATACAATGTGGAAAGTCGAGCCTTTTCCTTTTTTTGATGTCACCCATATTCTACCATCATATAGGTCCACTATCTTTTTGCAAATCGCCAAACCAATACCGGTGCCTCGATATGTTGATTGGTTATGAAGCCGTCTAAACATTTCAAAAATACTTTTTTGATACTCTTGTTCAATTCCGATGCCATTGTCTGATACTTTAAAGTACAGTTGCTTTTTTCTTCTCAAAAACTTTATACGTATAGCCGGAAGGTCTTTGTCATTATATTTTAGCCCATTTTCTATAAGATTTCGAAAAAGCTGATTGATCGTAGCAGCATCGGCATTTAGGAGCGGGATTTTATCAAATAAGACTTCCGACGGTACGTAACCTTCGTTAGATTGTAGTTGCGTAGTAATTTCCAATAAAATCTTAACCAAATCAACTTTCTCCCGCTGAAACTCTTTTTTATTCGTCTGTGAATATTCTAAAATATCTTCTACCAAATGGTGCATTTGACGTGCATTGGTCTTAACGATTTTGAGATAATCGTTCCCATCTTCATCTAATCTATCACTATATCGACGTTCAATCAAATTAACAAAGCTAACAATATTTCTCAACGGACTTTTTAAATCATGCGAAGCAATATACGCGAATCGCTCCAACTCTTTATTGGATTCTTGAAGACTTTTATTGCTAGCTTTTAATTTCTTATTAAAACTCCGAAATCCATTTAGAAGCAAACGAACTACTGCCAAACAAATAGCAACAACCGTTACAAAACTAAATAAAAGTGTCGGCGCAAACCATACCATTGGTTGATAATTAGGCACTGATTTTCCTGATATTTCTAAGCCGAAAAAAAATAACATAATGAAGCTTAAAATTGACAGCCAAGTATAAACTGACCGCGACCTCATATATAAAACAGTAATAGGTGGCACCGTCAACAACCAGACTAAGTATGGCGAATGCACTCCACCTGTGAGATATATCAAGCTCGAAAAAACCGTAATGCTTGAAAATGCAAAAAACTGACCACTCTTTTCTAAATCCTCCGTAAAATTTAACAAAAGTGGAAAAATAACCGCGCAAATAATCGCAAAAGTCATCACCCAATAACCTTGAATAAAACCAATGGCATAAAAAAAGGGTATAAAAAAAAGAGCAGCTAAAAAAATGAGTGCATCAATTTTTAAGATAAGTTTAGCTGGTCGAAAAACTTTGTGGTCTGCATGAAAAACAGCAGGGACAAGTTGGTTGATGAAATTCATTTACTTGAAAAAAATTAAATGGATTTATAAATTTTTCAATCAAATAGAGAAAGACAGTTTAATGAAAAATTAAACTGTCGGAGATATTGTATTCATAGCGTGCTTCATAGGTTATCTATGTCAAAAATTGTTCCTGATTTTAATTTAGGAATGTGCAAAGAATAAGTTATAACAGATTTTGAGAATTATAGTATACTTTACCCTACTATTTTTCAATCCGTTAGATGGTTAGAAAATTTTAGTCACTTTCCCAAAATCGCTTTTCTTTCAACATTGTCCGCCACAAAGAATCCATGTCCATCCTTGGATTTTCTCGCCAATAAACACACCCAACGTCTCGCGCATATGGATTTTGAATGCTGTCAATTAACGTATGTGTAGAAAACCACGAACTTTCGAGATAGTAGCTATCATCCACCAAAATTTGATAATCAAAATCCACTGAATCGGGCATCCACATTGGATAACTTGCGTTCATACTTACGCATTCGGGTAGGTTGTATTTTTCTCGAAAGAGATTTAAAACGCCTGCTTGACCGTAATGTCCTCCCCAGATTTGCGTTCGTTTCTGCTTTTCCGGCGGCAGTGCGTGATAAATTTTAGCGACTTTTTCGGGTAATTCAAGCCAGCCGTGCATGTCGGCATAATCTTGTGGAATTTGGTAAACGACGCCATCTTCCCAACGTTGTTCAATACCCAATTCGGCTAATTTTCCGCAGTAAGCAGGTACATTTTCTATTTTTAAAATAGGTAAGCCCATCGGTAATAAAAAGAAATTTGGAAATAACATGGCTACCAAAACACCCACTTTTAAACCTATTGGTTTCCCTAAAAATAGTCGTTCCCAAAAGATGCCACCTGCGGACATCAGCATCGGATATGCCCCAAAAGAATAATAAGATTTACCACTTAATAGCACTAAAATACCAATAGTAAAAACGAAAGTCCAGCCTAAAAAACGGAATTTTTTCCCTTTCCAAAATAACCAAATCAAGCCAGGCAACCATACCAAAATACTCGCGCCATGTACCCACAATTGATCAAAAATAAAATTAAATGCCGAGACATTGACCAATTGCGTTTCTGCCAAATCTGCCATATGGTGAATGACGGGCCAGCCATGAGTATGTTGCCAAAGTAGGTTTCGAAAAGCGATTCCAAGGGCAATTCCTAAAGCAATCCAAGGATATTTTATGAACAATAATTTTCGGTGAGAAGTCATTAATAAACCACCAAAAATTGCGACGTAAAAAAATACGATAGAATACTTCGTTTGAAATGCCAAACCGCCTACAATCCCCAATAAATACCAGTATTTAGGTATATTATTTTTGGTAATCTTTATCATCAAAAAAGCCGATAATGTCCACCAAAATTGATTAAAACAAACGGGCATCAAAAATGTACAACTTCGTAAGAATGCTGGTGCAAAAATATATGCCAAACCTGCCAATAATATTGCCCAAAACTTACCGCCCATTTCCTGCACCATTTTACAAATTAGCCATAGCGTCAGTACACCACAAATTGCAGGAAAGAAGCGAATGAAAAACGGTTCACTCCCAAACATTAAGGATATTTTTCCAATTAACGGCGTTATCGGTGGTACTTCAAGAAAGCCCCAACCGAGATGATTGGCTTCGTCGAGACAGAGATATTCGTCGCGGTGCAGTCCATAATTGCTATTGGAAAAAAAATGAAGCAATAATTTTAGTGTCGCGAGAAATGCAATTAGTTTTTTTTTCGTTATTCCATTGATGCATATTGTCAATTTTAGAGTTAAAGCTGCAAAAGAGTTTTTAAAAATTACTAATTTTGAAATAAAAAAATATCACGCAAAAATTCACGCTACTCTTATTTTGTAACTACCCATATGCTTTAATGTGCTGATTATCATATATTTATATCTTTGTTTAAAATTATATTTGTCTGGTTTTTTCAAATTTTTGACAAAAAATCATTTTTTTTAACACTTCCGTAACTTAAAAGACATTATTTTAACTATTTTTAACTAAAAATAGACTAAAAACCACCTGAGTAGTTACCTTATTTTTGGTTTTTACTAGTCAATTTTCTTTCGGTCAAACGCTACTTTTTGCCAACCATTCTAATGAAATTCTAATACAATTAGACGACCAAATATTCATTATTTCCTTTTTAAAAGAAGTCAATGCCAAGCATGGTTTTGATTTAAAATTAAAAAAGGAAATTGCGTCGAGTTGGGGTATTTTTTTATTAGAAAAAAGAAATACAAAAGCAGCAAATGACCTGATTTTAGAAATTTTAAAAGAAGAAAATCAAATCATTCATGCCAATGAAAATCGTCCCGCTCAATTTAGAGACACCGAGCCAAACGACCCATTTTATGCCGAACAATGGCATTATGAAAGAATTGGGTTGCCGCAAGTTTGGGACTATACAACGGGCGGGCAAACAACGAATGGCGATGAAATTGTGGTTGCAATAGTCGATTCTGGCTTTAAAACCGACCACCCAGATTTTGCTGGACAAATTCAGGAAACGATTGATTTCGCAAGCCAACCCAATACTAAACATGGCACAGCAGTCACTGGTTTTATCGGTGCAAGAGGTAATAATGGAGGGCATCACGGGCGTCAATTGGGATATTAAATTACTATTAATGTCTGCTCATTTTGAAGATGAAATCGCGGCGGCTTATCTTCATGCCTACAATCAGCGCAAGTTGTACAACGAAACCAATGGTGAAGAAGGGGCTTTTGTGGTTGCAGTCAATGGCTCGTTTGGTTTTAAAAATTCGAGTTGTAACCAATTTCCAATTTTGCGAGATTTGCTCGATGAATTAGGTGCTGTCGGCATACTGTATATAGGTGCTGCGCCAAACGACGATGTGGATATTAACGAACGTGGCGACTACCCTACCGAATGCCCGAGCGATTATTTAATCACCGTGACCTTCACAAATATGGAGGACAAACGCTCTGAAGATGCTTCGTTTGGTAGCACGACGGTTGATTTGGGTGCGCCAGGTAGTGGTGTTTTTACGACCAATCAATCGGGCGGCTATAAATTGGAAACGCTTGGCGGCACTTCCTACGCAACGCCACATGTAACTGGTGCAGTGGCATTACTATATAGTGTCCCATGCGAGAAATTGGCGGCTGCAGCATTAAATAATCCTACGGAAACGGCATTGTTGATAAAAGATGCCATTTTGAAAGGAGTCGATGAAGTGCCTGATTTACAAAATAAAGTGGTGTCCAATGGGCGATTGAATGTTTTCAATAGTATAAATTATTTACACGGCTATTGTCTTGCCCACGAAGACGAGGCGAATTTTGAGGACACTTATTTATATGATAAAGATATCGTGCGAATTTACTCCAATCCAGCGTGGAATTTTGTGACTTTAGATTATGCAGTGACTGATTTTAAAGAAATTACCGTAAAAATTTATGATGTCTTAGGACGATTAATGCACACAGAAACCGCTTCGCCAACGCCATTTGAAAATCAATCGTTGACCGTTGACCTGAGAAGCTGGGCGAATGGAACTTATTTTGTAACTATTTTAGGATTTGAAAAGGTTGCTAATCAACCTTTTATAAAATCAAATTAAACCATTTGAAAAAAAAATGTAAAATACTTTTAAAAATACTTTTATCTAAAATAGGAAAATAGTATCTTTGCAGCCGCTTAGCGAAAATACGTTAAGTGTTTTTGAAATCAAGAATGGTTTTTAATATAAAAATTATTTACTTTCACAAAGAATGGCTGCGTAGCTCAACTGGATAGAGTACTTGACTACGAATCAAGCGGTTACAAGTTCGAATCTTGTCGCGGTCACTTATTAAAGGTCAAATTTAAAATTCAATCTGTCTTTTAGGTTTGACCTTTTTCAAAATTTTTAATCATGTCTAGAGTTTGTCAACTAACAGGAAAACGTCCAATTACAGGAAATAACGTTTCGCACTCAAACCGCAAAACGAAGCGACGCTTTTTGCCGAATTTGATTACTAAGAAGTTTTTCATTCCTGAAACTAGTGAAACAGTTTCTTTGAAAATCACAACTTCTGCATTGCGTAACATTAACAAATTAGGGATTTATGCTTACTTGAAAAAGTTGGAAAAATCTGGTGTTAAAACTGGCGTAAAACTTTAATTTAATTAAAAATTAAGAATTAAAAATGAGGAATTGCTTATTCAGAGCATTTCATTCTTAATTCTTTATTATTCATTCTTAATTCAATAAGCGATGGCTAAGAAGAGCAAAGGAAATAGAAATCAGATTATCTTGGAATGTACAGAACATAAAAAATCTGGACTTGCAGGTACTTCTCGATATATTACTCAAAAAAATCGTAAGAACACACCAGACCGATTGGAGTTGAAGAAATACAACTCAATCATGAAGAAAGTGACTGTTCACCGTGAGATTAAATAATTTTAATTGATATTTGATTACCTAAAAATTTGTCTATAATATTGTGGGCAACTTTTAAATTCAATTTCAATCATTAACATATAAAACTTATCCGTCATGGCTAAAGTATCCAAAAACTCCAGAGTAGGACAACGTGCAGCAAATGCAGGCTCTGGTAGAGATTTCGTCAAAGTTGTGAAAAGTGTAAAAGACCCTAAAACTGGGAAATACACTTACAAACAACAAATGATTCACAAAGATAAAGTGAAAGAATTCTTTGCAGCGAAATAAGACGCTTCTTAGCATTCTGATTTATATAAAAAGGCTTTTCTGACCCATGTGTTTAGAAAAGCCTTTTTGTCGTTGTCGCTTAGTAGCTGGTATTCTTAGCACAGTTAGTAGAAGGTCCTAAAAAAGTACCTCCTACTAACAAGCACACTAAAAATTTGCACGTTATTAAATTTGTCCTAGAATTAGAAAAACATTTTGTAAATCTGAGATGTTTCAATCTCTGTAAAGGTAAATAGAACTGAATTTTTAAATACCACTGGAAAACCTTTAACCAATAACTATCTATGAGCTTTTTTAAAAAATTATTCGGACAAGGTAAAGAAGACGAACTCAAAAAACAAGAAGCGGAAGCAAAACGAATTGCGGAAGAACAAGTACGTGTTGCCTCTGAAAAAACAGCAGAAGAACAGCGCGTGCTTGAAGCTAAAGCTGCCGAAGCGAAACTAGTTGCAGCAGAAGCAAGACGATTAGCAGAAAAACAACAGCAGGAAGCAGAAGCAGCGAAACGAGCAACTGAAGAACAAGAAATAGCCGTAGCATCGCAAACTGCAAATGTTGAGTTGGCGCAAGAAGAACGCCAAGCATTAGAAGCTAAAGCGGCCGAAACAAAAAGACAAATAGAAGAGGAAAAGCGAGCACTCAAAACACAAACAGTAGAAGCTAGACGAGTTACAGCAGCACAGGCTAAAAAAGAGCAACAGATTGGAGCCGAAAAACAAAGAAAGATAGACGCAAAGACTGCAAAAGCCAAACTTCAAGCAGAGGATGAACGACAAGCGATGGCAGCAAGAACCGCTAAGGTAGAAGCAGAAAAGGCCAAGTCTAAAACCAGTTTTTGGGGTGGAAAAAAGGACTTGGATATAGGATTAGAAAAAACAAAATCAAGCTTTTTTGGTAAACTTTCACGGGCAGTTGCGGGTAAATCAACCGTAGATGAGGAGGTCTTGGATGAAGTCGAACAGGTATTGATTACTTCGGATGTAGGATTAGAGACAACGATTAAGATTATAGAGCGAATTGAGGAGAGAGTAGCAAAAGATAAATATCTGAACACCAGTGAATTGAATGCTATTTTGCGCGATGAAATTGTAAAACTTTTAGCGGAAAACAACACGGAAGATATTCGCGACTTTTCTACTCCAGTGGGTAAAAAACCATACGTGATGTTGGTTGTAGGTGTGAATGGTGTGGGGAAGACGACAACGATTGGGAAGTTGGCGTATCAGCTAAAGAAGCAAGGTAAAAAAGTCGTAATTGGAGCAGGGGATACCTTCCGAGCAGCGGCGGTTGACCAATTGGAAATTTGGGCGAACCGTGTGGGCTGCGAATTTTTCAGCAAAGGTATGTATACTGACCCTGCAGCGGTGGCTTATGAAACGGTAGAGTATGCGATTGAGAATAATTGCGACGTTGCGATTATTGATACGGCGGGACGATTGCATACGAAGATTAATTTGATGAAAGAATTGGGCAAAATCAAACGCTCTGTCGGCAAATGTTTGAATGGTGCGCCGCATGATGTGATGCTCGTTTTGGATGCAACAACAGGACAAAATGCGATTGAGCAAGCTACAAAATTTACCGCAGCGACCGATGTTTCTTGTTTGGCATTGACAAAATTGGATGGAACGGCGAAAGGTGGTGTGGCGATTGGAATTTCTGACCAGTTTAAAATTCCGATTAAATACATTGGTATTGGAGAAGGCATGGAGCAATTGCAGGTATTTAATAAGAAGGATTTTGTAGAGGCAATGTTTGGTGACCCTACGGTGTAAAATTACTTTACAAACTTGAATAATAAAAATAGAGGACAATGTGAATTGTCCTCTATTTTTATTTAAACCATTCAGGTCATTTTCAAAAAGTAAATCCCTAACCTACACATCATTCAATCTCCACCGCCATTTCCGAAACCGCCGCCACATTAAACATCCCCAAGACTTGCTCACCATCTTCTCTAAAAATATTCCCCGTTGTATTAATAACCGGTTCTGAAAAGATACCATTATTCCCATTGGTAATCTGCCGTTGTGCAGTTACTAAAAAGTAAAAAGCGTCGTTATTAATAGCGTGCAATTCTACCCGGATTTCGTCACCTACTGCCCACGGTGCAACGTCGCCATCATCTTCCGTGTCTGGGTCAGGTTCTCGATTTATAGACTCTCGAATTGGGGTAATAAAAATCAATCCATCAACAGAGCCACCTTCCGAAAAACCGGCATCAAAAGCAAGGTTAATTTCACCAGGCTTGTTTAGAAATACGCCATTTTTAAAGGTCTTTACCCAATACGTATCACCGCCACCGATTGGATCACGGGCGAAAAACTCTGCATAAATGCCATCAGGTCCAAAAGTTTCGTCATCCCGGAATTCGTAAGTAATGGAGTCGATTGGTGGCACGCGATTCATGGTAGAAAGAGAGCCGTAATCTTCTCCGTCTAATGTAATTTGTAAACCATAGTCCGTTCCGACTTCACCCAAGGTTTCATTGGCTGCGGGCGTCCAAACGTATTGTCCTTTTTCAGCTTCTAAAAATTCAAAAACTGTTCCTGTGCTACTCGTCACCATTACCGTCGCGCCGCTCAATCCTTCGGGTAAATTGTTGTCAAAATAAGGTTGCGTCATAGATAAAGAAATGGTTTGCGAACCGGCTTGATTGGTTAGCCACGCATCTACGACCAATTGTTCCGTTAATGGCTCAACGTTGATGTCGATTTCGTCTTCACAACTAACTATAGTGAAGGCAAAAATTAAAAGGAAAAAGCTATATTTTATGATTGATTTGATAGTCATTATTGTATTTTTTCTAAGAGGTCAGAAGTCAGACCATCTTTATTGTCAGAGGTCAGATTTACAACGTGTATCCTCTGACTTCTGACGATAAAATGGTCTGACTTCTCGCTTCTTTTTAATTTAAAATTCAAAATTATACGCCACCGCTGGAATGAAGTTTCCAATCACCGACAACTGATAAGCCGACGTAGAAACGGGCGCACCCACCGCAGTTCGGTTGTTATCTTGTCGCTGATAAACCGAAAACGAATTGCGTCGATTGTAAGCATTGTACACGGAGAAAACCCAGCGTCCTTGCCAGCGGCGTTCCTTGTTTTTCTTACCTTCTAAGATTGCCGCAAAGTCCATACGATGGTAATCAGGAATACGAGAATTGTTACGCGTACTTTCTGAATTGTGTGGAACATAGTAGCCTTGCTGATAATATCCACCATTCGCAAACGTCACAGGAGTACCGGTGATGTAAGCGAAATTAGCCGAGAAAGACCAACGTTTGCCCGTGTCATAAAAAGCGGTTATGCTCAAATTCTGCGTTTGGTCAAACCGTGAAGGATACCAACCATTCTTGTTAATTCCATCCACTTTCAACTCCGTTCGCGCCAGCGTATAACTCACCCAACCCGTAAATTTCCCTTTGTTTTTCTTCAGCTGCAACTCCAAACCGTAAGCCCGACCATCGCCCGACAGAATGTCTCCTTCCAAAAAATCATTCAGCAATAAATCTGGATTTGGAGAGACAATATAGTCTAGCAAATTGTCCATTTTTTTATAATAAACCTCCGCCGAGAATTCGTAAGCATTGTCTTTAAAGTTTTGAAAATAACCAATTGCGTATTGGTCAGCTCGCTGCGGTTCGATGTTATTGGTACTTGGCGTCCAAACATCCACAGGCGTAGAAGCCGTCGTATTTGACACTAAATGAATGTATTGAGCCGTTCGCATATAGCTGGCTTTTACGGATTTATCTTCATCTAATTGGTATTTAACGGCCAGACGAGGTTCTAAATTTGCGTAAGTTTTAATGGACTCCCATTGGTCAAAATCAGTAACGCCTATAACGGGACGGCGCGTGCCTGCAGGTGCATCGCCAAATTCATACGCATTGCCCGAACCCGTATAATTGAAATGAGAAAACCGCAATCCGTAATTGGTTTCAAACCGTCCGAATTTTAACTCATTTTCGATATAAACAGCACTTTCAATCGCGTATTGTTTCGCCAAACTCAAATCTGTCGTTTCGCTTTCACTGACGCCAATTGCATTGCCTGGCTCAAATTCGTAGAGGATTCCTTGTCCACCAAAACGTAAGATGTTATTTGGAGAAAGGTAGTAAGTAAACTCTGGTTTTGCACTGTAATTGATAATCTTCGCATCCCAATTAAAACTATTTTCAGAATCATCCCCAAACTTGATTTCATAATCGTAATTGCTATAAAAAAGCGTTAGGTTCGAAAACAATTTTTCATTAAACAAATGATTCCAACGGGCGGTTGCTGTACCATTTCCCCAATTAAAACCAGCGTCATTACCAAAACCAAAATTATCACGACCTAAATATCCTGATAAGAAAACCCGATTTTTATCATTGATATTATAGTTGGTTTTAACTGTCAAATCATAGAAATTTAAAACAGTATTGTCCAAATCTCCAGTCAAGAACGGCTTAGCCAACACATCAATATATGATCGCCGTGCTGCCACAATAAATGACGCTTTGTCTTTAATAATTGGTGCTTCGACTGAAAAACGGCTAAAAATCGTCCCAATTCCGCCTGTTAACGCTAATTTTTTGCTGTTTCCCTCCTTCATCCGTACATCCAAGATAGACGACAATCGACCACCGAAACGCGATGGAATTCCGCCTTTATACAATTGTACATCTTTCACAGCATCAGGGTTAAAAACGGAGAAGAAACCGAATAGATGCGAAGAATTATAAACGGGTGCTTCGTCCAACAAGACCAAATTCTGGTCAATACTCCCCCCCCGAACATTGAAACCTGTCGCACCCTCTCCTACCGTACTCACGCCTGGCAGCAATTGCAAACTCCGAATAATTTCAACTTCTCCCAACAAGGAAGGAATCTTTTTAATCGTCGCAGCATCCAATTTATTGACGCTCATTTGCAAATCAGAAACATTTTTATCTTCGGCTTCGGAAGTTACGACTACTTCGACCAAATTCTCAATATCTTCGCCCATTTCTGCATCAAATTTGATATTTTGAATCAAATTAATAATCTCCCTCCTGGTTTCAAAACCAATGTAACCAAATTCAATATTGTACGTTCCCGCAGGAATCGAAATGGAGTAGAAACCGTATTCATTGGAGGTCGTCCCTGTTTCCAATTCTTTGATAAAAACGGACGCACCGATGAGCGTTTCCCCCGTCGCGCCGTCTTTGAGATAGCCGTTAAGGGTGAATTTTTCTTGTGAAAATGCGGTGATAGACAGTCCGCAGAATAGCAGCAGTCCGACGCATTTTTTGAATAACTTATATTTCATGATTTTAAAATTGAAATGAGCGGTTGTAAATGTTTTTTTGAAAATATCTATTTTTCAGATTAGGGGAAAGGCAATTAATAAACTACGCAATTTTACAGCGGATATTAATTGCATTTTAGCTTAAGTAAGTGACCGTAATTTTCTCTCTCCAAAAAAACATCGCGCTTAGCCTGCAGCGACGCGGAGAGGGTCTTGAAGGATAAAAGCAATTTTACAAACCACTTTTATCGCTCAAACTCTCTTTGATTTTAATGTCAAGATATTTAGGGTAGCCTACTTAAGTAACGGTAAAAAAATAAGTATAGATTCTTGGGAGAGCCGTTTTGTTCTCCGTTTTTGCTTTAAAAATGCGATTAATGTTGATATAATGGGCATTTTCAAGGTGAAAAATGAGGGCAAAATATCCTCTCAAGAATCTGTAGTTATTTTCTTCGCGTTCCTTAAATAGATTTTAGAAATAAAAGACACGAAGAAAGGAAAAGAGTTGTCTAAAGCAAACATTTTATCAACTAAGAAAGGAAAAAATTAGACGAAAACCGTTTTTGGAGTTTTTAGAAAATTAATACGCCATGATAAAAGGGAAAAGGGAAAAGGGAAAAGAATTTATAATCTACATTTCTAACTTTCTACTTTCTACTAAATCTTTTAATTCTTGCTTTTTGGTTCGACTAAAAGGAAGCCAACTTTCACAAATTCTTAGCTCACATTTGACAAAGTCAATGGCATCAATTTGAGACAATTTTATCAAATAGCTTCGATGAATCCGCATAAAAATGTCATCTGCCAATTTACCTTCTAAAACACTTAAATTGGCTTGACTAGTATATTGACGATCATCTGTTAACTGCACTTTTAAATAATCTCCAGATGCTTCAAAGTAAGCAATATCATCAACAAATATCTTGTAGAAAATTCCTTTTTTCTTTAAAAAAATATAATCCTCTGGTAATAACTGACTATTCATAAAAATGTATTTTTTTTATAAAAATGGCTATAGAATATCTGCTAGTCTATTGGTTGATAATAGCTAATCTATTCTAATATCTGATGTTGAAAACCGGATAACATCCTTATTTTGAGTATATTACATTTAAATTAAAAGCCCGTCTGAATATTTTTCTGACTGGGTACTGCCAATATAGTAATTTTTAAAATGAAAAACAACTAGTAAACAGTTAAAAGTGCGAAAAAATTGAGACGTAAAAAAATTGCAAAAAATTCAGGCTTTGAAAACAAAATGCGCCCTGACTGCAACAGCGTGGAATGGGTATTGAGGTATAAAAATGCGAATAAGTTTTTGTTACACGGTATTTAGTACGCTGTAAAGTAAGTTTGTTTAAAGTTTAAGAAGCGAGAGAATTGTAAGATTTTCGAGCTTCAAAAAATACCGTGCGCATTGCCTGCGGCAATGCGGGTGTGCTTTTTAAGGGGTAAAAACAGTTTTTATAAACCGTTTTTACCCATTAAAATCCCCAAGGAAAAATGCAACGAGACTTACTTTACACGGTATTTGGTAACGGTAAAAAAATAACTTTCCCAACTCTCCTGTATTTCTTTTGCCCTTATTTTTTACTTCTGAAACAGTCATTATGAATAGATAACTTCTATTTCAAAAGCAAATACCTCTTGTCATTTCGACCGAAGTGAAGAAAAAGACCAAAATAAACGAGGAGAGATGGCGGAGTTATTCTTTCACTCTTACTTAGTTACTGACCTTACGCAGGTCAAAAATTAGAAAATCACCAAAATATTATTGGGGAAACTTCATAACATATAATTTGCGGCTAAAAGAAGCTGTATTATGAAAAATCCACACATTTTGGACTTGTATTCGGATTACCTGATTTCGTCGTTTAAACTAACGACAGCCACGGGAATGTCCAA
>JBLHWU010000030.1:0-37983 GCA_047629355.1 Saprospiraceae bacterium
TTTTTTTTTCAAAAAAGCCCCCTCTTTCTGAGGGCTTTTCCGAAAAAAAATAGTGATGAACGAAATAGAAAATAGGTGAAAAGAAAAACTATCTTAAAAATATGTCCTGATTTTTTGAACCACTTCATGTTTTGTACCTTCGCAACCTCAACAAACCAATGATTTTTAATCGCACTTATGTCTATAAGAAATAGTAACTCTCAACCACTTTACCCCGTTCTTTTCGCCGTCAGTATCTTTCATTTGATGAACGATACACTACAATCTGTGCTACCTGCGCTGTTTCCAATTATTGAAGCGAAGTTGCATTTGAATTACTCGGATTTAGGTTACATCATCTTTTGCAATTATATCTCTGCTGCCATTATGCAACCCGTGATTGGCGCATACACAGATAAGCATCCAGTTAAATATTTATTATTTATCGGCGCGTGTTTTTCCTGTTTTGGTATCTATTTATTTAGCACTGCCGACGCTTATTCGCAATTATTAGTTGGTGCAGTCTCAGTAGGCATTGGGTCGTCAATTTTTCATCCAGAAGCTTCGCGAATAGTTGTTTGGTCAGCAAGCGCAAGGAAAGGATTATCGCAGTCTATTTTTCAAATCGGCGGCAATGCGGGGCAAGCTTTAGGACCACTGTTGATTCTATTGTTATTCAAAACAACGGATTCAGAAGGCAACTCTTTTTTACTCATTTTTGCTATCTGTGCAGTCTTCATTAGTTTGGCTGTTTCTAAATGGCACGCGGGGGAAATCAACAAGCAAAAGGCTTTAAAAAAGAAAGTGGATACCAGTACAAAAAAACTAACGCGAACTCAAAAAATTGGACTCGCCATCATCATCGCAATTTCGTTAGGTCGATCGTGGTATTCTACTGGAATTACGGGATATTACGCCTTATATTTAATGAAAGAAGCGAATATGAATTTTCAAAATGCGCAATTTCACGTCTTCGTCTTCATGATTTTTGCTGCTTTCGGAACCTTTGCTGGCGGACCAATTGCCGATAGATTTGGTAAGAAAAGAGTCCTGATTTGGTCGATTTTATTCGCCTTGCCTTTTACGTCTATTTTGAGTTTTATCCCCTCGCCGTATAGTTATATTGTATTGGCTTGTTCTGGTTTCTTCTTGGTATCAGGCTTCGCGGTCGCGTTGATTTATCTTTTTGGATTGATTCCTGGGCGTACGGGTTGGGTGTCGGGTATTATGTTTGGATTGGCGTTTGGTTTGGGCGGCGTAGGGTCAATTTTATTTGGAAAAATAGGCGATGCATTTGGCTTATCAACCATGATGTTTGTTTGTAGTTTGATTCCATTAATTGGCCTGTTGGTATTTTTTCTACCGGATGAAAATGTGCCAGATTCTGGGCAATAAATTTTTTTAGGATAAGACATTTGCTTCGTAGTATCATGCTGCTTTTCAAACACAATAGTGAAGGTGTTTTGACAAAGGGAGTTTGAGGGATAAAAAAGGTTTGTAAAAACCTTTTTTATCCCTCAGGAATCACTCTCGTGCAGGCGGCGCGGCACTTTTAGGTAAAGGAATGAAAAATTGTAAATTTTTCGCCCCTCTACCAAATTCATCCATGAGCAAAAAAAAGGCTAAGATTTTGATTAATTTTAGCCCTTTTTTTATTCAACTACATGTCCAACAAACTCCGCATCATCATCAATTATTAAGTCATCTTGCCGCCTAAAACACAGCGCACTCGACATTCCCGTCCAAAAAATACTGGGCTGATACCGATGCTCTTCACTATCTGCGTTAAAATCAGCAAGTTCTTGATAGACCGGCGGATAATCGCCGTAATCACCTTCCGTTTCATATTCTGGTTGCCTATTGCCATCATAAAAAGCGATGTTATCGCCCATGCGGCCAAACATGGGTTTGCGCACATAGCGACGGTCTGGAAAATCACCCTCTTTAAACGACGTCTTCAAATTATATTTCAAATTTGGCGCAAGTTCATACATGAATTTCATGATGGCTTTGGACTGCAACAACATCGTGTAAGCAGGATTTAAAACCACGCATAAATCATTGGTAATGATGGTCTCCAAGATTTCCCAAAGCTCTTCTTCTTCATAAGCAATAATTTCCCACGGCATAAATTTATACCAAAAATCAAAGCGCGAAAATTCTCCGTTGTCTTCTTCAATAAAGATACCTTCGTCAGGTGAAAAAGTAACATTTTCCACCACTTCATGTGCAACGTGTTCAAAACCAGCAAAATACGCCGCCTTTTCAATAGCCCGTACATTCAGCATATCTTCCTCATTCCCAAGCGTAGAAATCAATAAAGTCGGTTCTTTGCTCGGATTGTGATGTAGGATATTCCGAAATTTCCGCGCCAAGCCATCCACCAAATTGTTGAATGGGCGACCGTTTAATTTGCGGCTTTCCTGTTCGTAGCGCATCTCTTGGATGTAGGCAGTTTCGCACATCAGCGAGCACGTATCGGCGTTAAACTCCAGTAATTTAATTGGCATTCCTTCCAAGCCACCCGAAAAGTCATAGCGACCGACGAGGTGATTTTCCAATTCGTTTTCCAAGGAATATTTAACCAAATTAATGGCTGCTTTTGGAATGCCCGCTTCTTCCCAGGCATTGCGAGAAGCGACCAATTGCGCCGCCTCAATCCCGAGCCGGTGAACTTCTTTGGTGGCTTCTCGAAATGCATCCACTTCGGCAGGTGTTACCTGAACGTATTCTTCGCTCAGGTAGTCGTGGTTTTCACCATTGACAAACCAATCCAATCCCTCTTTGCGCAGCGATTTGACCGAAATGGGGGGGATAGTCACTAAGCGATTATCCACCGACTGACCGTGTTGAGCGTCCGCCACCGTAACCAGATTTACCGGATGGTCGTCGAGAGACGGTTCGCGAGCCTGCGGTGCTTTTCATCGAGCCACCTGCGCCTTTGCTTACTTTGTTGTATGTTTTTTGGTCAACATACGCTCCAGCCGATGGTCCGCGAGACATAGAGCGCCCCATAAAATAGCCCATCAATCCGTAGCTGGCTGCCCGTGCAACACCGCTTCTGCGACCTGTTGTTTCACCGCCAGAAGATTCCATTAAACGTGCTTCGGCTATCGTGAAAGTATCTTTAGTTTCGTCCAAATATGTCGCGATAATTAAGCTCGCTGCGGTATCTGCAATGACTTCTTCATCCGAAATTTTGAAAACGCCTTGTGGTACTTCTTGTACAAATGTGATTAATCCTTGTGTTGGAATGGCAACTTCTTCGGTTGTCATTTCTTGAGGCGTGTCACTTTTGAAAAATACGCTGTAGAGTAACCAGACTCCAACCAATGCGTAGAGTCCGTATTTAACTTTTTGACCCATCGTAAATTAGATTTTTTGTTAAAAAAAGGTTTTAAGTAGTTGAAATTAACTACTTCTTGAAAGCAAATATAACAAACCTTATTTGAAATAAAGTTTTTTGCTGTGGGAAATACTTTTAATTTTGGCGGTTGGAGGAGGTGTTTTAGTAAATTTTTGTACTGGTGTAGAGGCTTGAGTTTAGATTTGGCATTTGCTGTTCAATAAGTCCAAATCTTTACTTAAAGAATCAGCCACAGCGTGGCGGTTCTCTTGGTAACACGAGTCTTGCCACCGCTCAAAACCGCGTAGCGGTGGCACTCTTAAATTATTGAGCGTTTAAGAGTGCCGTAGCGCTGCGGCTTTGTGAATTATGCAAAATGGTTGTTACCAAGAGGGATGCCACGTTGTGGCTGGGTTTAGAAAATATTAAAATTTAGAATAGCAATGAATCAACAAATTTCGATACTATTTATCTTTCTTTTTATCTGGAGTTGTGCGGAGCAGAATGAAAGAAATGATGAAACCCAAAAAGAGGAGCAGAGAGATAAAATTGAAATACTCAGCATTGATTCTATTCAAAAAAAGGAATTAGTTGAAACAGGAATCAATGATTATTTAATAGCTAATCAACCTTGTAAAAAATTACAGGAATTTGTTGTAGAACTTGAAAAAGATAAGTGGATATCGGATAGTAATAGACTTGAGAAAGTTGACATTTATAGAGCGTTGGATAGGACGGGGATTAAATATTTTAATGATAGACCATTTTATCCAATTGATTTTAAAAACAGTCGCTTAAAATTAGCATTCGGAACAAAATTAAGTGGATGTTATCTTAATTCGATTGATTTAGCACTTTTTGAAAACGTAAAAGATATTTGGGGGTATTTTTATCGAGAGAAGGACGCTACAAACGTAATTTCTGATGGTGTGATTGAACAATGGGAATTTGAAAACGAAGACCAAGCGGAAAAAGCATTAGTTCAAATAAATCAAGTCGGTCATGCTGTCTATTTTAATATTAATCCATTATTTTGTAGAATAAAAAATAAATTAATCGTTTTTCAAACAAGAGCGATGGCTTTTAGCTATGACCAGAAACCTGTTTTTAAAAAATTTATTCAAAAATATGTACCAAACCAATAACCAATTTAACTAAATAAACCAATCAACACTTTTTCATGCAAGACAACATCAAAACATCCGAACGCTTCATCTTTTTCATCACCGTCTTCATCGCTGGACTCTGTTCCTTGGTGTATGAATTACTGATAAGCACCACCTCTTCCTATTTCCTCGGGGATAGCATCAAACAATTTTCCTTAGTTATTGGTATCTACATGGCGGCGATGGGTTTGGGCGCGTATTTGACGCAATTTATGAATAAAAACCTGTTGGAATGGTTTGTCAAAGTAGAGATTTTACTCGGCTTGGTTGGTGGTGTGAGTGTACCAATTTTATATTTTGTATTTGATAAAGTATCAGGAGGCGAATACCAACTCATTATGTTGGGATTGACGTTTATGATTGGGGTACTGACGGGTTTTGAGATACCGCTATTGGTGCGAATTTTAAAAGAACATTATCCGCTGAAATCCAATTTGGCGTACGTATTGAGCTTGGATTATGTGGGGGCATTGATAGCAACATTACTGTTTCCATTTTTGTTATTGCCCTTTGTGGGAACGTTTCGAACGTCGTTAATATTTGGGTTAATCAATGTATTTTTGGGCTTCTTTGTCTACCGTTTTTTCACCAAAGAGTTGGCGGTCGAGCGCAAGAAAACACTGGAATGGTCAGCTTTAGCCTGTGTCGCGTTTTTCATTGGATTGGGTGTTTTTTCTGGACAATTGTTAAAACATTGGGAAGATAGTTTTTACTCCAGTCAAGTCGTTTATTCTAAACAAACGCCTTATCAAAAGCTGGTTTTGACTAAAAACCAGGAAGATGTGCGGCTGTATATCAATCGAATTATTCAATTTTCGTCGATAGATGAATACCGGTATCATGAGGCATTAGCTTTGTATCCGTTAAGTGTTGCGCCCTATAAAAAAAACGTGTTGATACTCGGTGGGGGAGAAGGTTTATTGGTGCGAGAGGTGCTGAAATTCCCAGAAATTGAGTCCGTAACGATTGTTGATTTGGACGAGGAAGTGTTTCGATTAGGGAAAGAAAATCCGCACGTTCGGCGCATCAATGAAGGCGCATTGAGCAATCCGAAAGTGAAATTAGTCGCCAACGACGCCATGCAATTTTTACAATCTTCCAATGAATTTTATGACGTGATTTTATCTGATTTACCTGATCCATCCAATGAGTCGGTGGCACGATTGTATTCGACGGCATTTTATAAATTGGTACAAAGTAAATTGAGTGCGAATGGTATTTTTGCGACGCAAGCAACCAGTACTTTTCATACCAGAAATGCGTTTTGGTGCATCTATGAAAGTTTGAAAGCGAGTGGATTTTCGAATGCCTATCCATATCATGTGTATGTGCCGTCGTTTGGGGATTGGGGCTTTGTGATGGCGGCGAATTTTCCGTTGGAAACGCAGGAAACAGACTTTGATGTGCCTGCTAAATTCTTGGATTCTACCTTATTGAAAAAGATGTTTTTCTTTGAACAAGACATCGTGAATCCAGGTGATATTGTACCGAATCGAATGGATCAACCGGAGTTGCTGGATTACTTTTTGGAAGATTGGGAACAGTGGCGGAAGAAGGCGAAGAATTAAATACGGCGCACGGTATCCGATACGCGCTAGCGCTATCGGATACCTAATGCACTAAAGCGTTTTTATTTAAAAAAATCGAGGCATTCTGCATCTGATAGCCAAGGTTTTTTTATTCAAAATTCAGAGGGCTAGGTATCCGATAGCCCTATCCCTGCGGGATTCCTGCGGAACGGGTATCGGATACCTGGAGAAAAATAAAAACCATAACATGAAATATCTCGGAAAACAGCTCATTTTAGAATTATACGGTTGTCCGCACGACCTGCTGTGCGACCCTGCTTTGATTTCAAAAATGATGAATGAAGCGGCGGAGGCGATGGGCGCGACGATTGTGACCAGTACATTTCATCATTTTTCGCCGCTGGGTGTGTCGGGTGTGGTCGTGATTATGGAGAGTCATTTGACGATTCATACTTGGCCAGAATATGGGTATGCGGCGATTGATATTTTTACTTGTGGGGATATTCAGATGGAGAAGGGCGTGGCGTATTTGGAAGACAAATTGGGGGCAGAACGGAAAGAAATACGGGCGTTGGAGCGGGGGGAGTTGCCGAATTAATAAGTTACAAAAAAAAATCTACTCTTTCGAACGTGTAAAAACAAAAAAATGACCAAAGAATTAAAAGAAATTGCTCAACTTTTTTTCAAATTAGGTAGTATCGGATTTGGTGGACCAGCCGCACACATCGCCATGATGGAAGAAGAAGTTGTCAACAAAAGAAAGTGGATGACGCAGCAACATTTCTTGGATTTGATAGGCGCAACCAATTTGATTCCTGGACCTAATTCTACGGAAATGACTATGCACTGCGGACACGAACGTGCAGGTTGGAAAGGGCTGATTGTAGCGGGTGTTTGTTTTGTCTTTCCTGCGGTCGTTCTGACGATGATTTTTGCATGGGTGTATCAAAAATATGGTCAACTGCCAACTGTCGCGCCGTTTATTTATGGCATCAAACCAGCGGTCATTGCTATTATTCTCGGCGCGGTTTATCGACTTGGGAAGCGGGCATTAAAAAATGTAGAATTAGGCATTTTAGGTGCACTTACACTAATTGCTTGCCTCTTGGGCATCCATGAAATTATGGCGTTGTTCGCCTGTGGTTTGGTTGGTTTGATGCTACATTTCATTCGTCAATCGAAGAATAAGTTAAATAGCTTTACACCGCTTATTTTTCTACAAATCATCACTTCTGCCAGTACTTTTAACGTTTTCTGGACATTTTTAAAAGTCGGTGCAGTGCTGTATGGTAGCGGTTATGTCTTATTTGCGTACTTGGATGCTGAGTTGGTGAATACGGGTTTGATGACCCGTCAAGAATTGATTGATGCCATCGCGGTCGGGCAATTTACGCCTGGTCCTGTGTTGACCACTGCTACGTTTATTGGTTGGCAATTAAATGGATTTTGGGGTGCATTGGCAGCGACCGTAGGTATTTTTGTACCGTCGTTTTTATTCGTTGCTTTACTGAATCCCTTGATTCCTAAAATGCGGAAATCCAAGAGTATCGCGGCATTTCTGGACGCGGTAAACATCGCTGCAGTTGCCGTTATTATTGCTGTTTGCATCGAAATGGGAAAGGAAACTTTGACCGATTGGCGAACGATTTTGATTGCGGCGGCGAGCCTGGTTATGGTTTTTGGATTTAAGAAAGTGAATAGTGCATTTGTCGTGATTGGTGGGGCGGTTTTGGGGTGTTTGTTGTGGTTGGTTTGAGGATTAAAAAATCGCTAAATCATCCGACAGGATTAACTTGAATAAGTACTAAGGACATAATCGCAATGTACAAGGGGCTATTTGGAATGTTTTGCGAATGGGGAAGAGGCAAAAAATTTATGCCCATCTTCAAGATTTAAGTTTGTAATTTTACTGTTTTATTTTGTAACTATTCCTCCTGTTAGGTAACAGACACGGCTCTTGCTTAATTTTGTGGGTATTTGAAAGATTCATTCGCTTTTAAACTAACGTGTCCGCTACCTGAGTAGTTACCTTATTTTTAATATTCTTATTATTATACTTTATGAATGGCGACTCTGGATAATTCGCAAACTATTGATTATCAATTATTTGCAATTCTAAAAAAGCTACTCATTCATAAAGTCTATTGGCTTATTTATTTGTAAAATAGGTAGTGCCACAAATGTGCACTTTTACAGTTTAGGTGTTTTTGGAAGCTCGAAAATCTTACGATTTTCTCGCTGCTCAAACTTAAAAGAACCTTCGTTTACACTGTAATAAATCACTTTTTCAATAAATCGTGGTGCACATTTGTTGCACTACCGTAAAATATTCGCGGTTGTTTTTAGTTGGAAAATTTACTCATTTTTATCAATTATAATTTTTGTAGCGAACTATAATTTTTTGCTAAAGAATCGCAATAGATTGTCAATAAATTTGATATATTCATCATTGAGTCTAGAACATGAAAAAGTGGTTTCAAATCTTTTTTAAAAATGACTACCTTCACCCCTACATTTTCTCTTCTAAATATTGCGAATAATTAGCCAAACATTGATACTATCACATCTTATTTTCAATCTATGAAGTATTTCATAATTTACTGTTTTCTATTCATCAGTTCATTTTCGACAGCCCAACGGTCTTTGTACGTCAACGATTTTGCTAACCTCATCAATGATGCAGGAGAAAAAACAGCCTTGCTTACTTATGCACAAAAGCATCAAATCACCTATTTGATTTTTTATGAATTGCATTTGGTGCACAACCAGCATGATTTAACCAATGCGACGACCAATCAAATCCTAGCAGATTTTTTAACAGATGCTAAGCAAAATTATGGGATTACCAAAGTAGCGGCTGCGGGCGAAAATGCTTGGTTTTTTGAAAATAGAATCATCGCTTATAATGATTCTCGAATCTTAGCGACTGAAAAATTCGATGTTTTAGGAATGGAATTTGAGTTTTGGACACCTGTTTTTACCGATCCTGGTGGTTATTATTGCGTTAATTACTTGACGCCTAACGGCTTCTCCTGCGACAATGCAGGCGCATACGCGTTTTGCAAAGGCGAACTCGAACAAATGGCAATGCTCGCTACTGCAAATACGCATCCAATGACCATCGAAATGTATGTCGGTTGGCCCGATGCTACACAATTGAAAGAAATCGCCGACATTGTTGACAAAACGTTGATTCATGCCTACGTGACCGACCCTAATAATGCGTTTACTTATGCCTTGACGCGCTTGGAAGACTATGATAGCTATACAGGTGTAGCGGATATTTCCATTATTTATTCTGCCGAACCCAATTTCATGGGACCTTGGTTGGCGGATAATAGTTTGGCGGAAGCAGAATCGATTTTTATGACGGACTATAATGCCGCTACGGGGAATTGGAAAAGCCACGTTAACCTTGAAGATTTTACTTATTTTACTTACTCTTATTTAAAGCCGGTACCACGTGAGAAAAAGGTGTTTGCGCATTATCTTCCGTGGTATGATGTGACGGGGAGCTATGCAGGGAGTTGGGCACGGCGTGGGTGGTGTTACGAGGGGGATTGCACCGATTTGACTAACGTTGGGTATAGTAATGTACCGCGAATTGGAGAATATTCCTTTTCGGATAGTGATGTGATTGACTATCATATTTTCACGGCTTTTATGGCGGGCATTGATGGTTTTATTATCAATCTTGACCCCTCGATTTCGTATCATAATGCGATTAATTTGGATATTTTGAACAGGGTCGTAGCCTTGAAATCCAGCCATTCAGAATTAGCTGATTTTAAAATAATTATTTCTTACGATAACCAATCTGCAGACCCGACGACCATCACCAATAATTTTACGGATTTATACAATGACATTTATCAAAATGCAACTTATGAACCGCTGATGTTTAGAGATGAAATTACCAATAACCAAGTACTTCTTACCTGGTCAGAAGCTGATATTGCAAGTTATTATTCAACGGTCAATTCAATTTGGGGCGATGATGAAGTGACGATGATTATTCGAAATGCTGTTAATTTTGACAATTCTGATAGTAATTTTGAATGGGTTGCTATTGACAATGCTGCCGATCCCGCGATTTATTGGGGCGAGTCGTATTTCAATGATTTTGAATGGCGAATTGCCCGTCAATCTACTTTTGGATTGACCAGTCCGTTTGATGCCAATAAAGTGATGATGGGCATGGCTTACCCGGGTTTTGACGATGAAAATGTCCCGACTTTTTGGGCAGGTGGTGTTCACCGTTTAATCAATCGGAATGTAACGGCAGGTGAAACGATGGCGCTGACTTGGGATAGGCAAATTAATTATTCACCGAATACCACGACAAATTTGAATGAAGTTGAAAACGCTTGGATTCAGTTAATTACTTGGAATGACTGGCCCGAAGGCACGTCGATTGAACCAGCAACGGAGGCGACTTATGGTTTCGCGCCGCTACTGATTTCCAAAGCAAAAACAGATATTTGGAAAGGCAATAATGGTTATGGAAGCGAGTGCATTGAAGTACCGTATTTGATTTATGAAGCTGAAAAAGCAGGTTTTACAACGGAGGCTAATAATGCGCGGACGTTGATGCTGAATGCAGAATGTACAGCTGCAGCAAATTCGTTAAATGCGGTTTTGCCGATAGAATTAGCTAGTTTTAACGTGGAATGTTTGGACAATGCGTATCAATTTAGTTGGAAAACCAAGTTAGAAATCAACGTTTCTCATTTTGAAATACAACAATGGAGCAATGAAAAAGATTGGATGCCATTGGCAACGATAGTAGGGAATAATCAGCCGAGTCAATACGTTTTTAATCGTAAAAAAGAAGCGATAAATTCCACGTTATTTCGTTTGAAAACCATCGATAAAGATGGGCAGTTTGAGTATTCTTCTATGATAACGACAGGTTGTTCGGACGCGGATTTAGCCATTCATTTTTATCCAAATCCAGTTGGAGACGAGTTGTTTATTTCTTTTAAAAATGCGCATTTTAAGCCTGTGCTTTTTGACTTATTTAATGCGAGAGGACAACGCATTTATTCCAATGTTTTTAATTTAGAAAAAGGGAATAGTGAGTTGGTTATTGATGATTTGAATGAGCTGACAGGGTTGTACTTTTATAAAATTGAAATAGGGAGTCATATTTTAAAAACGGGTAAATTCGTGTTTGAGTAAAAATTAAAATGCCTATCTTGCCCGTATTAAATTCCGTATAAAAAATAAAACAACCGTATGAAAAAGCTAATCTCATTCTTTTTTTATCTCTTATTTGTGAGTACTATTTTTGCTCAAACCAACACCGAAGACGCTGCCCTCCGCGCTCATGCCAATAAGCTGGCAAAAAAATACATCATCACCGACGGACACGTTGATTTACCGTACCGATTACGGGTGCAAAACTTCCGATTAACCCGTGAATACATCGGCATTCCAGTCGAAACAGATAAGGGTGATTTTGATTACAAACGCGCGAAAGAAGGCGGCTTGGATGTTCCATTTATGTCGATTTATATTCCATCGAGTTATCAAATAAATGGCGGTGCGAAGGAATTAGCAGATACCTTAATTAATATGATGGAGGGAATTGCGGCAGCGCATCCCGATAAATTTGGCATTGTAAAAACACCGAAAGAAGCCTGTAAAAATTTCAAAAAAGGCATCATTTCTCTACCGATGGGGATGGAAAATGGCGCACCGATTGGCGATGATTTGGCGAATGTTGCTTACTTCCGAAATCGAGGAATTTCCTATGTCACGCTAACTCATGCTAAAGACAATTTGATTTGTGATTCCAGCTACGATGACCAGCATACTTGGAATGGATTGAGTCCGTTTGGGCGAAAAGTGGTCAAAGAAATGAACCGCGTCGGTATCATGGTTGATATTTCGCATGTATCGGATAGCACATTTTGGCAAGTGATGGATTTGACGGATAAACCGTGCATCGCGTCGCACTCGTCGGTTCGTAAATTCACACCTGGCTTTGAGCGCAATATGAACGATGAAATGATAAAACGGCTTGGTGAAAATGGCGGCGTTATTCAAATCAATTTTGGTACAACTTTCCTCGATAGTGCAGTTGAAAAACGCAAAGAAGAATTGCGGAAAGAACTGAATGAATTGCTCGAAAAGAAAGGCTTCACCGCCAAGGATTCACTCGCCCAACCTTTCATTGACCAATGGAAAAAAGCCCATTTTACCGAACTCTATGCCGATGTCGAAACCGTCGCTGACCACATCGACCATGTTGTCAAAATTGCAGGGATTGACCACGTTGGCTTGGGGTCAGATTTTGATGGCGTAGGGGATTCGTTGCCGATTGGTTTGAAGGATGTGGCGGATTATCCGAATTTGATTTATACGCTACTAAAACGTGGTTATTCAGATAAAGACATTGCTAAAATTTGTTATAAAAATGTGTTTCGAGTTTGGGAAAAAGTAGTGAAATAAAGGTGAGATAGGGCTGGAGTGTAATAACAAAGTGTATTTAGTTTTAAGCCGATTTTAAGTATAAAAAACTAAAATTCCCTGTTTTCCCATACCTTGTCCCTTATTCACTCATCTTAAACAAACAAAAAATATGCAATTCGTAGAACCTTTAATTGGCGGTGTAGCCGCTTTTATATTGGGAGCTTTATGGTACACTAAGTTATTTGGAAAGGCATGGCAAGCCGAAACAGGACTATCCGAAGAGGATACGCAAAAGGACATGTTGAGAACGCACGGACTGGCGTTTTTGATGATGGTAGTGATGTCTTTTGTCGTCAATTTTGTGATCAATATGCACGAGCCAGCAGACCAAACATTTGTGCACGGTGGCTTTCATGGGATGATGTTGGCGTCGATGGTCGCTGTGCCCGCGATGGCAATTAACTATCTTTATCAGCGCAAATCCTTGAAATTATTCTTGATTGATACGAGCTACATGATACTGTTGTTGGGCTTGTCGGGTGGCGTGATGGCGGCGGTGAAGTTGGGGTAGTGAGGTGAAAGTTTTTATAAAAAAGCGAGTATTTAGTGGTGTGCTGAATACTCGCTTCTTTGTTTTTAAAATATTAAAATTGGTCATACCTATTACCTACACCCTTTTTTTCCTTCAAACGAAACAAAAAACGCCTATATTGTATGCGTCATCACGATTTTTCTAAATTTAAAAAATATGGTTATGCAATCTTTTTCGCGATTATTTTTGGTTTTAAGTTTGATTCTTTTTTCTTTGAATTAAGGTGTTTCACAACCTATTATAAGACTAAAATCTCAAACAGAGGTAGATGCCTTCGATACTTCCATAACCCATATAAACGGAGGTTTATTTATTGGAACAGTTATAGAGAGCACTTCTGATCCTATCAATGATTTATCAAATCTAAGTAATTTAACTTCTATTCAATATGGATTATTAATAAATCAAACGGAAGATTTAGAAAATTTACAAGGGCTAAATAATATAACCTCTATTGGTGATTATCTAATCATAGATGACAATGCTGGACTAAAAAATTTAGATGGTCTAAGTGGTCTAATATCTATTTACAGTGAATTGAAAATAAGTAATAATGATGTATTAGAAAACATAGCTGGATTAAGTAATTTAACTTCTGTTATTTTAAGTTCCGTATTTATAGAAGGTAATACATCTTTAATGAATTTGAATGAATTTGATAATTTAAGCACTATTCGTCGTCTATTTGTAATGGACAATAGTATTTTGGAAGGTTTAAATGGTCTAAATAATCTAGATAATTTAAAATATATTATTATTTCTAATAATAATGCTTTGAAAAACATAGATGCTTTACATAGTTTGTCTCCAATAGGAGATAGGATAAGCATAGAAAATAATGCTGTCTTAGAAAATATAGATGGTTTAAGTAATTTAATTACGATTGAAAATTTTTTAACAATATACAATAATGATGCGTTGCAAAATCTCAATGGATTGAGTAATTTAGAGTCAATTGGATATTTTTTAAAGATACAATACAATGATAATATAGAAGATATAGATGGATTGAATAACTTAACAACGATTGGGGAGGATTTTCGATTACTTAGCAATAATACGCTAAAAAATGTAGCTGGATTAAGTAATTTATCCTCAATTGGGGGAGAGTTAAAGATAGAATACAATAATCTCTTAGAGAATTTAACAGGATTAAACAATCTTACTTCAATCGGAGATGATATGATTATCTTCTTCAATGATTCATTGAGTAACTGCTGTGGCATTCAACAAATAATTGATACGCCTGATGCGATAGGTGGAGAAATTACGATTGTTGGAAACCCTTTTCCGTGTAGTTCTCCAACACCAATCATTGAATTGGATTGTACGACTTCAACCTAGGATTTTCGTGATATCGAAATGACGCTCTACCCCAATCCTGTCAATCAATATCTTGAAATTAATCATGCAGAAATTAATCTCGAATACACTTTATTTCGTGCAGATGGTTCACAAGTTGCTAATGGTATTTTGAAACAGCAAGACCAATTAGACTTTTCTAGTTTACAATCAGGTACTTATTTTTTAAAAGTAGCCAACGAGGAAGGGACAGGTGTACAGAAGATTTTGAAAATTAAATAGCTCATTTTTAAATAAAACAACCATTTCCGTACCTTCGCCCCATGCCGTTATTTTCTAAAAAAAATCTACATCCAGAAGGAGAAGTCGCGCTTTGGGACATCCGCGAGGAAGAAACTTGGTTTTTGGAACAACTCAATTTGTTTCCAAAAGAGGTTGAGCGATTGGCAAAAATCAAGGGGAAAGGACGGCGATTGGAGTGGTTGGCGGCGCGGCAATTGATTCATAAAATGTCGCAACGAAAAGACCGAGGGGCACTGATAAAAGATGAATTTGGGAAGCCGTATTTGGAGGATTCCAAGTGGCAAATTTCGTTGAGTCATACGCATCAAATGGCAGCGGCAGTTGCAGCACCACATTCGGTAGGCATTGATATTCAGGTATTTGTGCCAAAAATAGAACGCTTGGCGCATAAATATATGCGTCCCGAAGAATTTGCTTCTTTGCAGGACGAAACCCGTTTGCGACACTTGCATATTTATTGGTGTGCGAAAGAAGCTTTGTATAAAATTTATGGTCGAAAGCTACTCGATTTTCGGCAAAATATCCACGTTGACCCGTTTAAGTATTCAGAAGACGGTGGGCAGTTCAAAGGACGAGTTTTGAAAGAGGAGTTTGATGAAACATTTCACCTTTATTATGAGGTGATTGGCGATTATTTTTTGGTTTATGGTGGCTAAAAAAAGCTACCGAATCCTGGTGATTTTTAAAATCATCATGATTTTAAACGGCTAACTGCGCTCAAATAAAACCTTTCCAATTCGCTCAATCACCCCCACCACCAACGCATTTCCCATAAAAAACGCTCGTTTTGTATCAGAAACGCCTTCCAATTTCGTATGATTATCTGGAAACATATTCAAGCGTTCCAATTCCAAAGGCGTCAATCGCCGCATCCCTTTTGCTGTCAAAATACCATGTTTAAAACGCGAGGGCGATTTACCGCCTTCCCCCGTAATAATCGTCCGCGCAGGTGCATCCAACGAATCCGGAAACCCCATGCCGCCTTCACTATAGTTATATTGAAAACCTTGCGCCGTTGTTCGAACTTCCTTTTTTGCTCCTTTTAGATATGCCCATTTTTTCAAATCTTCATCATTGATATAAAACTCCTCAGGAATGGGTTCTGTTTGTAAAAAATCACGCAGCTTCGCTTTGACACCATCATATATAGGTGTCAATTTTTGTGTAAAAACTTGATTTTGAAATAAAATACCTGCATTTTCAAATAGCGACTTTTTACCATTGACATTGAAATTGTTGGAAATATCGGTTAAGTCGTTTTCTAATTCAAATTCAGAAAGCATACTTTTTTTATCATAATTAGCTGGAAAAGCTTGCGCAATCACGCCATTTTTTAATAAATAATTATCTGCAAATAGGGTAGGAGAAGCTTGAAATTCAGCTTGCATTTTTTGATAAATCGCACTCGTTTTGTGATACCCCAAAATATAAACCCGCCGTCGTCGTTGCGGCAATCCATACTCTGCCGCATTAATCACACGCCACTCGACCGCATAGCCCAATTGGTCCAAACATTTCAGCATCACCGCAAAATCGCGCCCTCGCTGTGCCGAAGGAGATTTCAATAATCTATCTACATTTTCTAAAAATAAATATTTCGGTTTATTGATTTTCTCTTGCAAAATACGCTCAATTTGCCACCAAAGCACTCCTTTTTTACCTTTCAACCCTTTTGAATTTTTTAATGTCGTCGCTACTGAATAGTCTTGACAAGGAAAACCACCGACCAATAAATCGTGGTCAGGAATATCTACCGTCGGTACTTCGTGAATGTTGAGATTGGAATGATGCTCTGCGCCCCAAATATTTTCGTAAACCAACGAAGCGTGCTGTTTTTTAGTGGAAGGTTCCCATTGATTGCTCCAAAGGACTTCATATTTATTGTTTTTCTCCTGTGGCAATCCTTCTAAACCAAGCCGAAATCCGCCGACGCCCGCGAATAATTCGACCACTTTGATGGGTTGTGATTTTCTCATGCAGCGAATGTAGTCAAAATACAAAAGTTTTGAAAATATCTCTATTGTTTCATAACCTCTTAAATTGATATTTGGAATCGGATTATCACGTAGGTGCGCACTCTTGTGGTTGCCCAAAAGCCTGTTAATCAATATATTGGGCAACCACAAGGGCGCGAGCCTACGGAAACATATTTTTCAATAAAAAAAGCCCCTTTGTTCACACAAAGAGGCTCTCAAAACTTATTTTTTTTCTAAAATCTTAAAAACAATATTTGTTTGCGTCAATCAAGGCCCTTGCAATAGCCTGTCGATTATTTTTAACATTAACTGGTGGATATTTCGTGAAACGGCGAACGCCCGAAAGCATCGCATGCAACACATCACCCTCTACAAACGAAGCCAAGGCATCCGTTGCATTTTTGGTCATACGAAACTGAGCATCCGCTAAATGCGTTTTCAAAATTGCTTCATACAACTCTTGTGGTTGTGATTTGCCATAATTGTCTGCTAATTTCTCTACACGCACCAACGTTGATTCTGCCGTATAAACATCAATCATCATATCGGCAATATTCATCACGATTTGTTGTTCTGTTTTCAAGTTCAATTTGCCTTCCATCTGCATTTTAGCAGCGGTTCCAGCGACCATTAAAACGATTTTTTTGAAATCTTTTACCGTTTTTTTCTCCAAACCATATTTGCCCTCAGGAACTTTGTTCGTTGGCGCAGAAGTTAATTCTTTTTGCACCGCCCAAGCTGGTCCCGTTAAGTCCAATTCACCTTTCATTGCCTTCTTCAATAACTGTGTTACGGACAACAAACGATTAATTTCATTCGTACCTTCATAAATGCGGTTGATACGTGCATCACGGAACATGCCCGCCGCTGCGTATTCCTCAGAGAAACCATAGCCACCGTGGATTTGCACCAATTCGTCCACACAATATGCCGTCGCTTCCGAGCCGATTACTTTAATCATGGCACACTCAATCGCGTACTCTTCTGCCGAAATCAACAAGGAATCTTTATAACTTGCACCTTCTGCTAAGAGCGCATTCTTTTTCGTTTGCATCAAATCAGAGGTTCGATAACACGCTGATTCTGTAGAGAAAGTACGAATTGCCATCTCTGCTAATTTGTATTGAATTGCGCCAAAACTGGAGATTGGCGTTTTAAATTGCACTCGGTTATTTGCATATTTTGTACCAATGTTAATTGCTTGTTTGCAACCACCAACAGACATGATACCCAATTTGTAACGACCAACATTCAAGATATTAAAGGCAATCAAATGACCTTTTCCTTTCTCTCCTAACAGGTTGTCAACTGGAATTTTTACATTTTCCAAAAATACCTGTCGAGTCGAAGAACCTTTGATGCCCAACTTGTGCTCCTCTGCACCCAAAGACAAACCTTCTGCCCCCTTTTCTACAATAAAACCAGTAAAATGCTGTCCGTCAATTTTAGCAAAAACGATAAATACATCTGCAAAACCTGCGTTGGAAATCCACATTTTCTGACCATTCAAAACCCACGACTGTCCATCTTCACTCAATTTCGCCGTCGTCTTCGCTGCCAATGCATCCGAACCAGAACTCGGTTCAGTCAAACAATAAGACGCTTTCAGCTCACCACTCGCCAAACCAGGTAAGTATTTTTGCTTCTGCGCTTCCGTTCCAAAGTACAAAATTGGCAATGTACCAATTCCGATATGTGCCGCGTAGCTCGTCGTAAAGCCACCACCAATATAACCCAATTCTTCACTTATAATACTGTTCGTATTGGTGTCCATCGGCATTCCGCCGTACTCCTCAGGAATATGCGTGCTCAACAAACCCAACTCTGCGGCTTCGTCCAACAACTCTACTTGCTTATCCAATTTTCCGCCTCGGTCGCCCACATTTGCTGCAAAATCGCGCACCATTTGGCGTACCATTTTTTGCTCTTCATTGAATTCTTCTGGAATAAATGTGGTATCGGGAGTTGCATCTTTCACTACAAATTCTCCACCTTTTAGTACTTCTGCTTTAATTAATTCGTCTACCATTATATTAGTGGTTTTATTGATTTAAATTTAATTTTTCCTATTTCAAAAATACACTAATTTACCATTCAGCGAATTTTCGCTACAAATATACGACTGTATAACCAATAATGCAAGAGTTGGTTTTAAATTTAGCGAAAATTCGCTAAATTTAATTATTTCGACTGTTATTTTGTCATTCCGACTGTAGTGGAGGAATGACAAATCAAATTAACGAATTTTCTTAGAAACCTCCCGCAACGCATCCAACGCTTTATAAATCCGCTTTTCCACTGCCTGCTTACTAATGCCCAATACTTCCGCAATCTCTTTATACGTCTTTTTATCAATTCTGCTCATTAAAAAAACGGTACGCTGTTTTTCTGGCAAGGCAGCAATTGCAGCTTCGATTTTATCCTTCCATTCTTGCTCTTCCATCAGATATTCTGGGTCTTCGACAGTACGGTCAGCTTTTGGCTTTTCTTGAAATTTTAAAACGACTTTTTGATGTTTGTATTCATTGAGAAGCAGATTATTGGCAATGGTAAAAACGTAGCTGTTGGCAGTTTCAAAAATAACGGAGGCGCAGTTCTTCCACATTTTGGCGAAAGCCTCTTGCGTCAAATCTTCGGAAAGGGCGGAGTTGCCCGTTTTATAATATAGGTATCGAAAGAGCGTCTTGCTGTATTCGCTGAAGACAGAAGTGAAGTTGGCTTCCTCGCATAAGGATGGTTGCTGCTCTTTCATTGTAAAAGGTTGATGGCTCACGGCACATGGCTCACGTTGGAGCATCTGAGCATTGGCTGTTTTTTATTTTAAAGTATTGAAAATGAATTAGTTGCGATGTTATTTAGGTTTTATTTCAAAAAAGTAGATAAAAAAGTAGGTCTTTTTAAAATTGGGTTGTATTAAAAACACTGGAGCGAAATGCTTAAAATATTCCGCAAAGTAAATAAAAAATAGCAGACTTTATTTTAAAAATTAAGGCAATAAGCACTGTGTGTCGTGTGCCGTCAACCGTCTAAAATTATGACTGACCAACAATTGATAGAAAATTTGCAAAAGGGTTCGGAAGCAGCCTATCAGGAAGTGACGCGGGTATATCAAGAGCGCGTGATGAGTGTATGTTTGCGGTATGTAAAGAGTCAGGAAGATGCGAAAGATTTGTGTCAGGAAGTATTTATTGAGGTCTTTCGGTCAATTGGTGATTTTCGGCAAGAGGCGAAATTATCGACTTGGATTCACCGAATCGCGACGACTAAATCTTTGGAAATGATTCGCTACAAAGAACGGAATAAAAGAGCTTGTTTTTTCACCGCAGTTGGCGATTTGGAAGAAGACCGTGCGATGGCGATGTCTGATAGTGCTGCCAATCCTGGTCAGCAATTAGAGCAAAAGGAGCGTGCAAAAATCATTGCAGAGAACATTGAACGATTATCGGGTCAGCAACGACGAGCGTTTGTTTTGCATAAAATGGAAGGCAAAAGTCATAAGGAAATTTCGCAGATTATGGATACCTCAATCTCTGCGATTGAGTCGCTACTGCATCGAGCAAAGAAGAAGCTACAAATTTATTTGCAAGGATACTATCAGTTAGGAATGATTTAATATCCTTTTAAAAGCTATTGAAAATTTAGTTTAAAATTGAATAACTGCTGCCGAAAGGTGGCTTTTTTTTGCTTAAAAAGTGTGATTTATGTTGATATAATGAGCATTTTTAAAGTGAAAATGAGGGCAAAATATCCTCTCAAGAGTCTGAGTTTATTTATTTCACGTTCCTTATTTCAAGAGTAAAAACTAAGACCAAAATAAATGTTGCTGAATGGCGGACTTATTTTTTAACCGTTACTTAATATGTGAGTATAAAAACGGATTTTGGCCCACTTCTTGTACTAAAATAGAAAATCCTCCCCCTGGATTTTTCGATTTTTCGATTTTTACTATTATATATCCTATGATTTTTACGCAAAGTTTTAATTGATATTGCAGAAAAATCAATTTGTTTTATATTGATAATCAGCAAAAACAGAACATAGGCTTGGTAATAACACAATAATTACTAATATTTAAATCAATCCTACCGGTCTTCGAACAAATAATTTTTTACTCGACAATTCATTGCCCCCCAAGGCAAAAGAATGTTCTTATGCCTGATTTTTAAGCAATTACTGCTAAAAATTACTATTTGAACCATGAGAAAATTTATACCCAATCACTTTTTTAGTGATTCACCAGTATTAAATAAGAATTCGTACTTTGCTTCATCAGAGCTTTCTATACTATTTAATCAATCCTATTTATTACGCCATTTAAGGTCATCCACTATGAACTTTAACTTTACATTTTTGAATACTAAGTGCTTCACTTTTCTTACGTGCTTGCTTTTTAGCATTGGCGCAATGGCGCAAAACGATTTATCACTTACCAAAACTATCGACCGAGATAGCGCCGGTGTTGGCGATATGGTTATTTTTACGTTAACCGTCAACAACCAAGGAATGACAGATGCCAACGGCGTGACTGTAACTGATATGCTGCCTACTGGAGTTGATTTTGTATCCGCTGTTCCTATGGCAGATTACAATAGTGGCACGGGCGTTTGGACGGTTGGGAATATTCCTGCAGCCACAGCGACCACTACCTTAACCTTAACGGGAATGGTGAATACCAATGCAAAAGGATTGGGTATCATTATCAATATTGCAGAAATATCCGCATCTGACCCCGACGACGACTCGACCCCGAGTAATCTAAGTTATAATGAGGACGACATTGCTACGGCGTGTTTTTCCGTCCCCATACCTATTTGTCCAATACTCAATGAGACTGTAACTCTTGAAGCGCCTGCTGGCTTAACCAACTACAATTGGTACCAGGGGGTAACTTTGGTTTCTACCGATAGTCTCTATGAAGCAACCGAAGCAGGTTCTTACACCTTCTCTGCCGATTTTACGGCTACGGGTTGTCCAACAGGATCTTGTTGTCCAACTATTTTGGAAACAAAATGTATGGATTTAGCATTGTACAAAGAATTGGAAGTTGGTCAAAACACCAATGTCGCAGCAGGTGATGTTGTTGATTTTGTTGTTACAGTTGTCAACCAGGGAGATTTTATAGTAGATAGTATTCAAATCACAGATTATATTCCTACCAATTCTACTTATTTTGATAATGGAGAATGGACAATGGTAACAGTTTCCAATTACAATCGATTGTTGACTGTTGCAAATGGTGATTTGCCAGCAGGTGGATTATTACCTGGTCAAAGTGACACTGCTCGAATTCGTTTGCAATTGGCTTCACCATTGGCAGCTGGTACATTGATTGAGAATTTTTCTGAAATTTCTTCTGCAACGGATGACGCAGGCGATACTTTCACAGACATTGATTCAACACCTGATGCAACTGATGATGATTTGCTATTGGTAGATAATGAGATTAATGGAAATGGAAAAGTAGGTGGTGATGAAGATGATCATGACAAAGCTAGTGTAACCATCAACGGCTTTGACTTAGCTTTAATTAAACAAGTAACTACCCCAGTAAGCGGCATGGTTTCTTCAGGTGATGATGTTACTTTTACTATTACCGTTATTAACCAAGGAATGGTTGATGCAGCAAACATTGTCATTACGGATTATTTCAATACCTCAGAATTTACTTTAGATATTGCCAATGCTTTGAACATCGCTCAAGGTGTAGCAGGTTGGAGTATCAATGGGGATATGGAAGGAGAAGTTACTTTGGCAGGCACATTGGCTGCTGGTGCTTCTACGACTGTTGATATTACCATGAATGTAAAGATTGGTGTGGCGTATAATTCAGAATTAATTAACCGTGCGGAAATTAGCAGTGCAACAGATGTTGATGGCAATCCGCAGACGGATATTGATTCTACTCCAGATGGTGTAAATGATGACCTTTATTTAACTGATGATGACATCAATGGCGATGGTAAAAATGGAGGTGATGAAGATGACCATGACCCTGCGACTATCGTAATTGATCCATTTGATTTGGCATTGATTAAGGTTTTAGCAAATGGACAACCTGAATTGGTTGAGCCAGGTGATGATGTAATCTTCATGATTATAGTTACCAACCAAGGAGAGATTGCAGCGGATAATATCGAAATTACAGATTACATCCCTGCTGAAATGACCTTGAGTGCTGCTGAACTTAACTGGATGGCTGCTGGTGCAAACGCAACGCGTACATTGACTGCTGGTACTGAATTACCAGCTACAGGTTTGGCACCAAATCAAAGTGTGAATGTGAGCATTACGCTTACTTTGGCAAGTCCAATCGTATCAGGAACAGTTGTAACTAACTTGGCAGAAATCTCTTCTGCAACTGATGACCAAGGAAATGTACAGACTGATGTTGATTCTACACCAGACAATATAGATAATAATGATACTTACTTATCAGATAACGATATTAACGGAGATGGCAATAATGGAGGTGATGAAGATGACCATGATCTAGCACAAGTAACTATTGAGCCATTTGACTTAGCATTGTACAAAGGATTAGGACCAATTCAATTAAATATGGTTGAACAAGGTGATGATATTACGTACACGATTACAGTAGTGAATCAAGGTGCTATTCTGGCATCTAATGTTGAAATTTCAGATTATATTCCAACAGGAATGATTTTGAGTCCATTGGATATGAATGGTTGGACGGTTACTGGAACAACTGCTTCCATGACTTATCCTGGAATTATCAATCCTGGTGGCTCTCAATCATTCAATATTGTATTGAGATTGGATGCATCTTTACCCGCAAATACAGAACTGGTGAACTGGGCTGAAATTAGTGCTGCTACAGATGATGAAGGAAATCCACAAACTGATGTGGATTCTACACCAGACGACATACAGAACAACGATACTTATACGAATGATAATGACATTAGTGGTAATGGCAATGACGGTGAAGATGAAGATGATCATGATCAAGAAACGGTAATTGTTTTACCATTTGATTTAGCATTGTTTAAAAAATTGGCGCCAGGTCAAGTTCAATTGGTTGAACCAGATGACGATGTGACTTACCAAATTACGATTGTGAATCAAGGCTTAATCGCTGCTTCTAATATTGAAGTAACGGATTATATTCCAACAGGAATGACTTTGAGTTCAAATGATGGAAATGGTTGGTCTGTTGCTGGTAGCAATGCAATCATCAGTTTGCCAGGTACACTTGCAGCAGGTGCGAGTATGAATGTAAATATTGTCTTGCGAGTGGCTAGTCCATTGGCTGCCAATACGCAATTGTGGAACTGGGCTGAAATAAGCGCAGCGACTGATGCTTCAGGTAATCCACAAGAAGATGTAGATTCTACACCGGATGGCGACCAGACGAACGATACTTATTTATCTGATAATAACATTGATGGAAACGGTAAAAACAGCGGGGATGAAGATGACCATGACCCAGCATTGGTGATTGTAGAACCATTTGATTTGGCATTGATTAAAGAATTGGCACCAGGTCAATCTGTATCTGTAGAGCCAGGCGATGATGTGAATTACAGGATTACGGTTTACAATCAGGGAATGATTACGGCTTCTAATATTGAAGTGACGGATTATATTCCTTCTAGTATGATTTTGAGTCCGAATGACGTGAATGGTTGGACATCAGCTAATGGAAACGCAAGCATTACGCTTCCAGGTGCATTGGCATCAGGATTTAGCCAAATCGTGGAGATTACCTTACAGTTAGATGCTCCAATAGCCGCGAATACAAGAATTATCAACTGGGCTGAAATTAGTAATGCAACGGATGATGCCGGCAATTTTCAAACTGATTACGATTCTACGCCAGATAATGTTCAAAACAATGATATCTATTTGGTAGATAATGATGTGAATGGCGATGCATTGAACAATATGGAAGATGAAGACGACCACGACGCAGCAGAAGCAGTTGTTGTTGAACCATTTGATTTGGCATTAATAAAGCAATTGGGAGCAGGCGAAGATGCTCAGGTTAGCACGAATGACAATGTTACCTTTAACATTCGAGTATTTAACCAAGGAGCGATTACTGCTGACCAAATTGAAATCACAGATTATATTCCAACAGGAATGATCTTGAACGATGGCAACTGGGCAGCAGTTGGAACCAATGCCACTCGATTATTGAATGCAGGTGATGAATTGCCCGCAGGTGGTTTAACATCAGGTGCTTCTGTTATCGTACAAATTACTTTGCAGTTGACCGCTTCATTTCCTTCTAATACAGAATTGGTGAACTGGGCAGAAATCAGTGCAGCAACGGACAATCAAGGTAACACTCAAACGGACTTTGATTCTACACCAGATAATGACAAGAACAATGATACTTACTTACAAAATGATGAAATTAATGGATATGGTTTATTCGGCGAAGATGAAGATGACCATGACCCAGAGAGTTTATTTGTAAATCCTTTTGATTTAGCATTGACGAAAGTGCGTGCAGTTGGACAATCAGAATTGGTTGAACCAGGTGATGATGTAACATTTACAGTCACGGTAACTAACCAAGGATTGGTAACTGCGCAAAACATCGAAGTAACAGATTACATTCCAACAGGAATGACCTTGAATGACGGTGCTTGGCTAGGAGTTGCTGGAAACATGGCGACAATCATTATTGCTGGACCATTAACTCCAGGACAAAGCATGACCCGCGATATTACAGTGACTTTGGACAATCCATTGGCTGCGAATACCGTGCTTCAAAACTGGGCAGAAATTTCTGCTTCTGAAGACTTGCAAGGAAACATGAACCCAGATGATGTAGATTCTAATCCCGACAATAATTTATTTAACGATACTTATCTTTTGGATAATCAAATCGCTGATGACGGTAAGAATGGAGGTGACGAAGATGACCATGACCCTGCACAAGTTACTATCGAACCATTTGATTTGGCATTGTACAAACAATTGGCAATAAACGAAGATGGATTTGTGAGCACAGGCGATGATGTTACTTTCAACATTACTGTTGTGAATCAAGGAAGCATCAATGCTGATAATATTGAAATCACAGATTATATCCCAACAGGTATGGTCTTAAACGACCCGAACTGGACGGATAATGTAACGACTGCAGTACGTGTATTGAACGCTGGAGATGAATTGCCTGCAACAGGTTTGTTCCCAGGTCAAGTTTATACCGTAAGCATTACGTTACGTGTTCAAGGTGACTTTGCTGCGAATACACCTTTGATTAACTGGGCTGAAATTAGCAGCTCGACTGACGATGAAGGAAATGTACAAGAAGATATAGATAGCACAGCAGATGATATTGACAATAATGATATTTATGTTTCTGATGATGAAATTAATGGTAATGGTAAAAACGGGGAAGATGAAGATGATCATGATCTTGCACAATTGATTGTAGAACCATTCGATTTGGCAATGTTCAAAGAATTGGCTATCGGTCAAAATGCAGCAGTGCAACCAGGGGAAGACGTAACCTTTACAATTACTGTCGTGAATCAAGGAATGGTTAATGCAGATAATATTGAGCTTACGGATTATATCCCAACTGGCTTGACATTGAATGATACAGATTGGGCACAAGTTGGCTCGAATGCAGTCTTGACTTTGACCGTTGGTAACGAATTGCCAGGAGCAGGTTTGGCTTATACAGAAACAGTAAGCGTAGATATTACCTTCACGGTAAATAGTCCATTGGCTGCTAACCTTGACATTGTCAACTGGGCAGAAATTAGCAATGCAACTGACAACTTGGGTAACGACCAAGATGATGTGGATTCTACTCCAGATGATATGGTTGATAACGATACCTACTTACAAGATAATGATATTGATGGCAACGGATTAGCTGGTGGTGATGAAGATGACCACGACCAAGCAGTTATCTCAACAGAAGTTTTCGATCTTGCATTGTGGAAAACATTAGGAGCAGGTCAGTCTAACCAAGTTGAGCCAGGTGACTTAATCACATTTACAATCAATATTATCAGCCAAGGAATGATTCCTGCGGATAACATTATTGTAACAGATTATCTAAGTCCTGAAATGACTTTGGAAGATGTTAACTGGATAGCAGCTGGAGCTAATGCAACACGTACTTTGGACGCAGGGGATGAATTGCCAGCAGGTGGATTATTACCAGGTGAGACCGTAAGTGTTGACATCGCTGTAAGATTAGCAAGCCCACTGGCTGCTAATACAGAATTGATGAACTGGGCAGAAATCACGGATGCTACGGATGATCAAGGAAATCCAGTAGTGGATACTGATTCTACACCAGATGATGACAATACCAACGATACTTACTTACAAGACAATGACGTTGATGGTGATGGAAACAATGGTGGTGATGAAGATGACCATGACGGAGAGATTGTCAATGTGAAAGTATTTGATTTAGCATTGATTAAAGTGTTAGCACCAGGGGAAGATATTATTGTGGAGCCAGGTGACATTAGAACATTTAATATCACTATTTTCAACCAAGGTGCGATTACTGCCGATAATATCGAAGTATCAGATTACATGCCAACAGGTATGACCTTAATGGATGCAAACTGGACCTTTTCTGGTAGCATCGCAATGATTGTCTTAAATGCAGGTGACGAATTACCAGCGGGCGGCTTGGCAATGGGTGAAAGTGTAGTTGTTCCGATTACACTTCAAGTTCCAATGGCATTGCCAACGGGTACTCGATTGACGAACTGGGCTGAGATTTCTAATGCAACAGACGAGAGCAATAACCCAATGACGGATATTGATTCTGATATGGATGCTGATGTAACCAATGACCTATTCTTAATTGACAATTATGTCGGTGGAAACGGTCAAGCGGGTGACGATGAAGATAACCATGACCCCGCATATGTGATGTATGAAGTGTTTGATCTTGCTTTACGTAAAACGACTGACCAGATTTTGCCAGTTGTTGAAGGAGATGAAGTAACATTTACACACACGATTTTCAACCAAGGAACGATTACAGCTCAGGAGATTGAAATTTTCGATCATATTCCAGCTGGTTTTGAATTGGTATTTCCAAGTATCAACGGTTGGTCTTACGCAGGTAGCTTAAATTTAGTAAAAAATGAATACAATGGTCAATTAGCACCAGGTGATTCAGTAGAAATCACTATCGTTTTGCGAGTCCTTCCGGGTGCTTGTTTGGATAACTTGATTAACATTTCTGAAATTTCCTACGCAGAAAACCAGTCAGGTGCTAATATGGTGAATAATGATATTGACTCTAATCCTGATAATGACTTAGGAGATACCGTAATCGATGATATCATTGACCAAGATGGAATGAATAATCCTGGTGATGATGAAGATGATCATGATTACCAATATCCACCAGTATTTGACTTGGCATTGCGTAAAACAACTGCTCAAGTAAATCCTGTGAAAATTGGAGAGGAGGTCTCCTACTCATTCGAAATCTACAACCAAGGTAATGTGACTGCTCAAAATATTCAGATTACTGACTTGATGCCAGAAGGATTTATTTTAAGTCCAAATGACATGAATGGTTGGGCAGATAGTGGAAATGGAATGATTACCGTAACCTTAACTGGTCCAATTACTGGTGACGAATTCCACGATGGTACATTGACAATTGACTTATTATTACAAGTAACTCCAGACGCCTGTGAAGGGGACTTAACCAACCGTGCGGAGATTACTTATACAGAAAATACAAACGGTACAGATATTACCGACTTAGATATTGACTCTGATTCTGATTCTGATTTCTTCAACGACCCATTTGTTGATGATGAAATTACAGATAAAGGAGTGACTGATGAAGATGATCATGATGAAGCGGTGGTTACTTTGTTTGACCTTGCTTTACGCAAAATAGCTAATTTTACAGAGCCATTGCAATGGGGAGAAGACGGTGAATTTACCATTACAGTATTCAATCAAAGCCCTGAAATTGTAGGAGATAATATTTCGGTTACGGAATACATCCCTACTGGATTTGCATTGAGTCCAAACGATGGAAATGGATGGACTGCTTCAGGTACTGGACAAGTGGCCGTGACAGGTGTCGGTCCAATTGCAGCAGGTGATTCGGTTAAAGTGAGCATGGTATTACGAGTTATGCCAGGTATTGCAGGTGGAGTCTATGTCAACAATGCGGAGATTACTTATGCAGAAGACGACAATGGAACAGACTTGACAGCTTATGATTTTGATAGTACACCTGATACAGATAATACGAACGACCTTATAATTGATAACGCAATCGATGATAAAGGGGAGAATGACGAAGATGACCATGATTTTGAAGACATCAATGTTATTCTGTTGGTAACTGCGAATATTAGTGGTTCAATTTTCAAAGATTGTGGAAACAATGGTATCAGAGATGCGGGTGAAACTGGATTTGCAGGAGTAATTGTAACCTTGTCCGGTACGGATATTTTAAATCAAAATATTAATAATACGACGACTACGATTGCAGATGGTTCGTACAGCTTTGGAGATTTATATGAAGGTATTTATACGGTTAACTTTGGAAATGCACCAACACCAGGTTTAGTATTCTCAATGAAAGATCAAGGCAATGACGATACAATTGACTCAGATGTGAATCCAAATAACGGAAACACGGATGTAATCAACTTGGGCGCAACGGATATAACAAATGTGGACGCAGGTTACAGAGATGTACAAGCACCAGAATTTGTAAATGTACCGACCGATGTAGCAGTCGATTGTGGAAGTATTCCAAATGCAATTAACCCATCTACAACGGACAACTGCGATACAGATGTTGAGGTAACAATGATTGAAGTAATTGACCAAACGGCTTGTCCTTATACGATTACTCGAACTTGGACAGCGACGGATGATTGTGGCAACACTGCGACAACTTCACAAGTCATTACGGTGAAGGATGATGTTGGACCAGTGATTACTACAGTTCACCCAGGTTTGGATGGTATTTTGAATGGTCAAACGGTTACGGTTAATTGTCAAAATATTCCAAATATGGATGTAACGGCAGTAACGGCGACAGATGAATGCTGTGATGATAACTCAATCATTATCACTTTTGAAGAAGTAATCGAAGCGGGTGACTGCTTGACAGATGGCTACATGCAATTGATGACTTGTACTTGGACTGCAAAAGATTGTTGTGGAAATACCAGCACTTATAACGTAATCGTAGAAGTAGTGGATACACAAGCACCAAACTTATTCAACGTACCATTGAGTGCAATGATTAGCTGTGAGGATGCAATTCCAGCAGCGGGTAACGTAGCCGCTTCTGACAACTGTGACAACGATGTTCCAGTAACAATGACAGAAGATATAACGCTAGGTAACTGCCCACAAGAATCAATGATTGTTCGGACTTGGACCGTAACTGACGACTGTGGAAACACTAACTCTGCACAGCAGATGATTACCATTACGGATAGTGAAGCACCAGTATTATCTGCAACACCACAAGATATAACTGTTGATTGTGCAAACATTCCAACAGCAGCAACCTTGACTGCGACAGATAATTGTGATAACAATGTTGAAGTATTCTTTGCAGAAGGCGTACCAACAGGTAATGCTTGTCCTTACGAAATTACTCGAACATGGACAGCTTCTGATGCTTGTGGAAATGCAGTAACGCATACACAAACAGTAACGGTTGAAGACAATGAAGCACCAACATTAGCGGGTCTGCCAAGCGATACGACAATTGAATGTGAGGCTATTTCAGTAGCACCGACGGTAACGGCAACGGACAATTGTGATAATGATGTGATTGTTGCTTTTACCGAAAATATGACTGGAGACAACTGTAATGGTTTGATTACCAGAACGTGGACGGCAAGCGACAATTGTGGGAATACCATTACCGAAACGCGTACGGTTATGTTGATGGATAACACTGCACCAATCTTGGCAGGTGTTCCAATCGATACGACTGCGCCATGTGATGATTTGCCAACTGCGGCAATCGTAACAGCAACCGATAACTGCGATGACGATGTAACCGTTGATTTTGACGAAACCATTGACGGAACGCTTTGTAACGGAACGGTAACGCGAACGTGGATAGCGACAGATAATTGTGGTAATAAGACATCTGCACAACAAGTGATTACATTAGGTGACACGACTGCACCAGTTTTGGCGGGTGTGCCAGCGAATATGAATGTTGAATGTGCTCAAATGCCAACACCAGCGACGGTAACGGCAACGGACAATTGCGATAATGATGTGACGGTTTCTATGACCGAAAATTTAGACGGATTGGGTTGCAGCATGACCTTGACGCGAATTTGGACAGCAACGGATGATTGTGGCAACACAACTTCTGCACAACAGGTGATAACATTGACAGACGATAGCGCACCAACTCTATCAGGTGTGCCAGCGAATACAACTGCACCATGCGATAACTTACCAACCGCACCAACGGTAACGGCTGCTGATAACTGCGATGTGGATGTTTCCGTATCATTCAGTGAAACAGTTGACGGTACATTGTGCAACGGAACGGTAATTCGAACTTGGACTGCGACAGATGACTGTGGAAATACAATATCAGCGCAACAAGTAATCACATTGGGAGACACTACGCCACCAGTATTAACAGGTGTGCCAAATGATGCTTCCGCAGAATGTGACGATATGCCAACCATAGCAACGGTAACGGTTTCTGATAACTGCGACAACGATATTGAAGTAACTTTCAATGAAATAGAAACAGGAACAGGTTGTAGTGTAATCGTAACGCGAACTTGGACAGCGATGGATGATTGTGGGAACACAGCAGTTGCAACACAAGTAATTACTATCGGCGACCAAACTGCACCAACTTTGGTAGGTGTGCCAGCTAACATGATGTTAGAATGTGATGATGCAATTCCAACGCCTCCAACTGTGACGGCTACGGATAATTGCGACGACAATGTAGCAGTATTTTATGCAGAATTGTTCGACATAGACGATTGGTGTAATCAAGAAATTAAGCGTACTTGGACTGCGGTTGATGAATGTGGCAACACCGTATCTGCTTCGCAAACCATTACAATTAAAGATACACAAGCACCGACCATCACCACAGTTGACCCGAATTTGAATGGTGTACCAAGTGGAACAACGATTGTTGTTGATTGTGACGATGTATTTGTCTTAGGTGAAGCTGCAGTAATTGCTACTGACAATTGCCACCCAGATGACATCACTATTACGATGGAAGAAATCATTACTCAAATTGGTGACTGTGAAAATGATGGTTTCTTATTTGAAATGAGATGTGCTTGGATTGCCACGGATATGTGTGGCAATGAGTCTGAATACTTTGTTTTAATACAAGTACAAGACACGACTGCACCAATGATTATGGATGCGCCAGCAGATGTAACTGTTGAATGTACAGATATTCCAGACATTGTTACTTTGATGGCAATGGATGGCTGTGATGACAATCCTTCAATCACTTTCGGTGAAATGATTAATTCAGGCAACTGCGACCATTTCTACACTATTGTAAGAACATGGACTGCAACGGATGATTGTGGAAATGCAACATCAGTGACTCAATTGGTTAGCGTTCGAGATACAGAAGCACCAATGATTGTTGGTGTACCAAACGATGCAACCGTTGATTGTGCAAATATTCCAGCAGTACCATCGAACGTGAAAGGTGTAGATGCTTGTGATACTGACCCAGACCTTACGTTTAACGAAACGGATTCTGGTACAGATTGTCCATACACATTGACGCGTACTTGGACTTCGACTGATGATTGTGGAAATATAGCAGTAGCAACGCAAACGATTGTGGTAACGGATAACGTTGCACCAACGTTGGCAGGTGTACCAAATGATGTAACTGTTGATTGTGATGACGTACCAAACGCACCGACTGTAACAGCGACTGATAACTGTGACGACAACGTTCCCGTTTCATTCAACGAAACAGAAGAAGGCGAAGGTTGTGAAACAACAATCATTCGTACTTGGGTCGCAATTGACGACTGTGGAAATACAACAGTAGCAACACAAGAAATCAACGTGACAGATACCGAAGCACCAGTATTGAGTGCAATGCCTGCTGAATTAACAGTAGAATGCAACGACATTCCAACAGTGCCAACAATTACTGCGACAGATAACTGTGAGGAGAACATTGTTGTCAACTTTACAGAAACGGTTTCAACAGGTGGTTGCCCTTACGTTATCCAACGGATGTGGACTGCGGAAGACGAGTGTGGAAACATGGTGATGCACATGCAGTTGATTTTTGTAAATGACGACATCTCACCAGTATTTGTGGATAACCCAGCAGACATCACCGTGAATTGCGGAGGTATACCAGCAGCGGTTGATTGCATTGCAACGGATAACTGTGACGATGAAGTGGATGTACAATTTGCTGAAATCATAGGCGCACCAAATACCGGTAACGGATGTTCTTACGAAATCAAGCGTATTTGGGAAGCAACTGACGAATGTGGCAACGTAACAGTGATAGACCAAATCATTACTGTGAGCGACAACGAAGCACCGACCTTAACTTTCAACAATCCATTATTGCAAGGTTTGCAAGATGGCGATGAAGTAACGTTGGATTGTGGAATGGTTGCTATCTTCGGTGCAGCGGATGCAACAGCAACCGACAACTGTGATGAAGACCCACAAATCATGTTCATGGAAGGGGAGATTGATTTGGGAGACTGTGAAACGGATGGCTTCTTTACATCATTAATGTGCACTTGGATTGCAAAAGATGATTGTGGAAACGAGACCTCAATCACATTGACCATTACAATAACAGATAACGAAGCACCAGTATTCATGAATGTACCTGCGGATATGACCATCGAATGTGATGGTACTATTTCTGCAACTCAAATTCCTGATGTATCGGATGCTTGTAGCGAAGTCACGTTGACTTCAGATAATGAAACAACAGCAGGCGATTGTCCTAATGAGTTAGTAATGACTCGAACATGGACAGCAACTGATGCTTGTGGAAATACAGCGGTAACAACGCAAACAATCACAGTGGAAGATACAACTGCACCAGTCTTGGTAGCAGTACCAGAAGACTTGACAGTTAATATTAACAACGGTGAAACCGTACCAGCAGCACCAGCCGTAACAGCAAATGATAATTGTGCACAAGATGTGACGGTGACCTTTACGGAAAATATTCTTCCAGAAGGCTGTATGAGTGTTGTATTGAGAACTTGGATAGCGATAGACGATTGTGGCAACACCTCTGAAGCAACGCAAGTTATCACAGTGTTTGAAAATAACTTGGATGTTCAAGTATTGCCAGTGTTTGCAGGTTGTGATGACAATGACGGTAGCGTCACCTTATCACCAGCAACGTTGACTTATACTTGGAACGATGGTTTTGTTGGCAATGAGCGAACAGGCTTAGCATCAGGGGATTACAGCATCGTTGCAAATGACGGAACGGGTTGTGAAATTACTATTCTGGTAACGGTCGGCTTTGATTGTCCATGTCAAGTTCCTGTAGTTGATTCTGTGGTAACAGAAGATGCAGGTTGTGGCGAAGACAACGGTTCAGCAACCATTACTTTGGTTGGAAACATGAGCTTGTACAACTTCGACTGGATTCCAGATATGGGTACAGCGAATGGAATGAATACAAGAACAGACTTACCAGCGGGTGAATACTTAGTTGTCATTACTTTTGGTGACGATGTAGATTGTGATGAAAAAGTTGAGTTTACAATTGGCGAAAGCGGTGCCTTGAATGTAGCAGTTGTTTCTAATACAGAAGCAAGTTGTGACGGTGGTGACGGCGCAGTTGAATTGTCTCCAGCAACCTTGACTTACAACTGGTCTGACGGAGGAACGGGTGAGACTCGTAACGACTTAGATGCAGGTACTTACACCGTAGTTGCAACGAACGGAACAGGTTGTGAAGAAACAATTGAAGTAACGGTAACGCAAGCAGCCGACTTGAATGCAATAGTTGTATCAAATACAGATGCAAGTTGTACAGGTGGCGACGGTGCGGTTGAATTGTCACCAGCAACCTTGACTTACGACTGGTCTAACGGCGGAACGGGTGCGACTCGTAACGACTTGAATGCAGGTACTTACACGGTAATTGCTTCTGATGGAACAGGTTGTGAAGAAACACTTGAAATCACAGTAGGTCAGGCAACTGCACCAGTGATTGAGCTTGTTTCTAATCAAAATGCAGGATGTGAAATGACAAACGGAGCGGTTGAATTGTCTCCAGTAATGTTGATTTACAACTGGTCTGACGGTGGAATGGGTGCGACTCGAAATGACTTAGCACCAGGCATCTATGCGATTAATGCAATTGACCCAGCAACAGGTTGTGCAGCATCAATCACCCTAGAAGTTGCGGAAGATGAATGCTTGACTGTTGATTGTGATGAACTGTTCGGTTTTGAGGAATTAATTGCAACAGCGACAGCGTTACCAGCAGAAATTTGTATTCCAATTCCATACAACATGTCATTGATACACGATTTGACAATCAACGGAACGCCTTACACAGATGACCTTGGGCAATGTGATACAGAAGAGGTTGTCTTCTACACTTACGGCTTAGTTGTGAATGTAGGTGCCCAAGGACCATACGCAGTGAATTGGACTTGCAATAATGCAACGCTTCAAGACACGGTAATGAATATGGATGAGTTGGTGAATAAAATGAACTTGTTGGACGATCAAGGGATGTGGATGAACATGACAGATGATTACGGATTGACAGGTGGTGAAATGGGCGCAGCTTATGGCGAGTTATTAATCACACACATTCCGACTCAAATCACCGCTGTGATTCAAACGAATAGCACGATGATGTCAATGGGTACATTGCTTAACATCCCGACATTTGGCGACAATGTATTGATTTTTACAAACCTAGACACGGGTTGTGCAGATACCTTGACAGTTAAATTGGAGGAAGTTGTACCACCAGTCGCACCGACGAATTTGATTGATACAGAATTTGCCGCAATGGGGATGAATTGTGAGTTTGAAACTCCAGCATACTGTATGGAAATTCCATACGATGAGTTCATCGTTGATTACACAGTTAAATTGAACGGTGCGCCTTACGCAATGCCATTCGAAGCTTGTAACTTCTTGTCCAACCATAAATACAGCTACGGTTCATTGCCAGGCTTAGGCATTGCAGGACCATACACGATAACAAACTGGGTAATTGACGGTAACAGCTACAATGAGACTTTCAATGACATCACAGAGTTAGCAGACATCTTGAACCAATGGGATACCAATGGCGAATGGGTGATTAACGCAGCTGAATATACAGTAGAAGGTGGACATCCATTCACGGAATATGGTAGCTTAGTGATTACACAAACAAGCACGGGCGCAATGTCTATGTTGGAAATCAGCACGAACAACTTACCAAACTCAACGTACTTGACCTTCCCTGAAGGCATGAATGAATTGGTAATCATTCGCAATGCAGATGGCTTGGCAGATACTTTGACAGTTGCTGCGGCTTGTGTGACACCAGATTATCTATCGAATATCATTGATATTACGCAAACGGATACGATTTGCTTGAATACTTCAGAATTGATGGGTGAAGTGGTTAGCATGACAAACATCTGTGAAGGTAGCAGTACGGTAGCCGCTGAATTCACAATGATTAACGGTGAAAACTGCGTAGTCTGCGAAGGTAGCGAAATCGGATTTAGCGAGGCTTGCTTCGTTCTTTGCGATGAGTACGGCATTTGCGATACCACTTACATGAGCGTTGAAGTACGAGCTGAATTGTCAACTTTAATCGGTGAAACAATGCGTATCAAAATGGGGGAAACGGGCGAAGGAAATGTATTAGACAATGATAACATTCCTTACGAAGACTTCACATTGACCGTGACTTACGAACCGCAATTTGGAACACTTGATATGAATGCTGATGGCAGCTTCACTTACACACCAGACGAGCAATACTGCAACACGATGAACGGTGGTCGTCCAGATTACTTCATCTACGAAGTATGTACCGCTGCTGGTTGTGAGTCTATGTCTGTTAACATCATTGTTGAGTGTGGCGAATTGATCGTCTTTACAGGATTCTCTCCGAATGGCGACGGCATCAACGACTTCTTCCGAATTGACGGATTGCAACAATACGACGACCACAAAGTAGCTATTTACAACCGTTGGGGCAACGTAGTCTTCACATCGAAAGACTACAACAACGATTGGTATGGTACGAATGATGGCAATGGCTTACCAGATGGTACTTACTTCTACGTAATCGAAGTAGATGGTGCGCAAGAGATGGGATATGTGCAGATAGCGCGGTAAGTTAGCAAATGTGTTTGAGTGTTATGGTCTTCATGTGTTGATGTTTCGCTTCGGTGAAAATGTTAAGAGATGAACACCTGAATACACAAGCACCAATTAAATGGAATAAATAGGTGAGACTAATAAATGATTGAGGGTAGTGCGAAAGCGCTGCCCTCTTTTTGTTTTGAACGGGTTTGATTACAAGTTTGCGGTATACTCGTTTAATGAGTTTTTACACTTCACTAATAGTTAAGTACCGTGTAAATTAAATTTCATTGCATTTTTACAAGGGGATTTTAAGGGCAGTTTATAAAAACCGTTTTTGCCTCTTAACAAGCACACCCACATTGCCGCAGGTAATGCGCACTGTATTTTTTGAAGCTCGAAAATCTTAGGATTTTCTTACTGCTCAAAAAAGTAACTTTATTTAATTCGCGGGTAGTGTAACAAATGTGCACCACCATTTATTGAAAAAGTGACTTATTACCGTGTAAACGAAGGTTCTTTTAAGTTTGAGTAGCGAGAAAATCGTAAGATTTTCTCGCTTCAAAAAACACAGTGCGCGTTGCCTGCGGCAATGCGAGAAGGGTATTAAGGGATAAACAAAAGCACCTAAACTGTAAAAGTGCATATTTGTGGCACTACCAATTCGCGTTCCTAAGCATAAGTAGGTTACCGTAATTATGGTAATCTACTTAGGCAATAACAACTAATAAATTAAACATTTTGGTAGTGCTACAAATGCGCACTTTCATATTTATCCCATTTAACTTGTTGTTCAAGGTTGTAATGACAGAAAAAGTATTTAATTGCGACGATATGATTTTTTAAAATTTTAGAAAAAGAAAGTGATTTCCGGACTAATCTCGAAACTCTCTGCCTAATCGTATTATTCAGTCCTTCTAAATGGTTAGTGTCTTTTTTCTGTTTTTAGTAAAGATGCCTTTCTTTTGGAAAAATACCTTTGTAAGCATTCCAATCATCAGAATAAAAGAAGCCCTGAGTTTTGATTTCTTCAGGAATCCTTCTCCATAACTCTTGGGCATCTACCCGA
>JBLHWU010000031.1:0-37909 GCA_047629355.1 Saprospiraceae bacterium
AGCCTGCAAAATATTTTTCTCAGCGAGCATCAAATACAACCAAGCTTCTCTCCATCGACTACCCAGTAAAATAATGTGAATATGCCATCCTCTTTCCCTTCTCGAACTATATCCGCTATAAATGACTGAAAAAGCCTCCTGGTCTCCTAAAATTTCAAGAGACACTTTTTGAGCGCATTTGATGCCAATGGTTAGCATCTCACTGACTTCTGGAGGTGCTGGTTGGCCCTGTTCTTTTGGAAAAATGAGCAAGAAATAATTGGGGATTAATTCCTTTTCAATTTTTAAAAGTTGACATAAATTACCCGTTGATAAATTGTAATTTTCGACGACAGTTTTGCTTTTCATCAAGCCTTAATTCTTCGCTTTTATCAACGCCTCTCCCTTCTCAAAATCATATAACGTAATTCGTCGAATATCATAATACGCCAACCAAAACACCCGCAACGTTTCAATATAATTGCGCCGCGCACTTTCCATATCAGAAATGGCAATATTCAAATCTGTGATCCCAATTTTACCAATATAATACCGTTTTCGAGTAATATCCTCCCGTTTGATGGAGACATCATAAGCGCGTTTTGCTAAAGCGACTTGATTGCGAACTAAGTCAAACTGTTGTACATTCAATAGAATTTCCTGCTCAAAATTAACGCGCTCCTGCTCCACATTCATCACTTCCAAATCCTGATTCGATTGTGCAACTTTCAATTGCGCCTTTCCTGCACCCCAATCCGCAAGCGGGACAGACACCCGCAACGAAGCTCGTTGATAATCATCGTAAGGCGTTGTGTAGGTATCGCTCAGTTCCTTGGATGTTTTAGTTAAACCAATGCTCCCTCTTAAATTAACCGTTGCGCCACTTTCCGCTTTCGCTTGGGCAACTTCCGACTCTGCCTGCAACAAACGCCGCTGATAACCAATGACTTCACTCCGATTCGTCAAGGCATACTTTAATGCATTCTCGGCGTCAATTTCAAATTCTGGTAGTAAATCTGGTGCAGTCAAGGCAAATTGAACTGGACTTTTAATACCCAAAAAATTCCTTAATCGCTCTGTGCTGGATTGCAAATTTAAGACGGCTTGCGCCAGATTCGCATTGGCATTCATTGCGCTCAATTCAATTTGTAGCAACTCCGTTTCCGCAATTTTACCAACAGAAAAACGCCCTGTAGAAATATTATAGAGCGTATCGGCATTGGCTTTATTGAAATCTGCAGCCGTCACATTCAGTTGTTCGGTGAAGACATTGAAAAACAATTCAACCGTTCGATATGCCACTCCTTCCATTTCTTCGGCGAAGGCTTTGGTCGCTTCTTCGTAGCGCAGCGGTTCAATTTTTTTATTCCATTTCAAGGCATTATAACCAAACAAGGGCTGCTCAAAACCAACCGCAATTGGCGTTGAAAAATACTGTTTGCCATCCGTTGGCTCAAAAATATCCAATCGCTGCAACTCGGTCGAAGCAAATACCCGTCCGCCCGTTTGCGTGATATTTTGCGACATTTCAATGCCTGCTGAGCTGAACAAATCCGTCCGATTAAAGAAGGTCACACCCGTTGGCAAAGCGACTCTATCGACTGACCGATTGAATTCTGGTAGGGTCGCATCAAAGGTAATTTGCGGCTTGTAGCCAGACAAAAATGCTTGAAAATACCAATTTCGATTCGACAACCGCGTTTCTGCAATCAAGGCATCAGGCGCATCGCTTTGGGCGAGACGGACGACTTCGGAGAGATCGAGGTTGATGGTTTCTTGACTGGTTACTGCGAATGGCAGGAGAGTTAAGAGGGTTATTTTTAGGAGACTTTTCATAGATTTTTTTGAATTTTTTTAGAGAGATTTTTTATAGAAAATTTCAGAAGTTTAACTTTATCTTCTTCTCTTTATTTTGTTATAAGCTATTCTATCAATTCCAGGAAAAAGAAGACTAATAAAAACGATAGTTAGTCCAATTCCAAATGCCACAAAAGTCCAGATTAATTTATTATCAGTCCGATTATCAAATTCATCTTTTTTGGAAACTAAAACTATCTGGTTTGTGGTAGCTTTTTCTGGATATTTAAAAATGATGCCTTTTAGAAAGGCATCTAAATCATTGGAAGGAACGAGTCTTTCAAAATATTTTACTTTTTGAAAACGAAGATGTCTATATTTGTTACAAGAATGTTCAAAAAATAACTTGTACGCTTGTTGGTTTTGTTCCTCTCCTTCATTTTCAGACAGTTCAGAATATTTTTTTCCATACCAATAATTTGATTTAAGTTCTCCAAAAGGGGCAGATGCATAAAATTCTAAATTCAACTGTCTATTATAGCGACCAGATGTTTCCATTACGGTGTGAATTGCAAATTTTTCTCGGTCAACATTAAAGTTGTTAATTTTGAAATATTTTTCTTTTGGAAAATTTTCTATCTCAGTAATTGAATTTACTGTTTGTAAGTCAAATAATGCTTTTGACCAATATGCTTGGAACAAAAAATTAGGAACAGTAATAGCAATTACCATAATCATTTGATAAAAAAAATGTCTTCTTTCATCTTTGGATTGTTTAATAATTTTTATTCTATTTCTTAAGATAAATAAGACTGAAAAAAAGGGAAGACAAATCGGTATCCAAAGTTCCCATATCTCTATTTTAAGATTTAAAAGATTCCAATGAAAGTTAAATATCCATCTGAACCCCGCCAAAAATAAAATTGTTCCTACTCCAAGCAGTATATATGGAATGAAGAGGTATTTTATTTTTATGAATAATTTTTTCATTTAATTCTCATTGTTGGATGTCGGATGTTTCAGCGTCTCCATATTTTTCACTTTGAAAACGCTCATTATGTCAACATAAATTCCGATGTCGGATGTTTCCAAACATCCGACCACTATTTCAGCGTCTTCAGACGCGAGTAAACACGATACCGAAAAATACAGTCGCGTATGGAGAGATTAAAATATCAGTCAAATTTCTGGAGAAATTTGATATCTGCAGCAGTGCCCCAATTCTTAATTCTATATTCTAAATTAATCACTCCGCAGCGCCTTTATCGGATCTTGCTTCGCCGCCTTCTGCGCCGGAAACAACCCAAAAACCAACCCCACCGAAGCCGCCACTCCAAAGGACAACGCAATCGACCACCAAGAAACCACCGTTGGAATCTCCGCTGCTGTCGCAATCGCCCGTGCCGACAACACACCCAATATCACTCCAATAAACCCGCCAATCAAACTAATAAAAATCGCTTCAAACAAAAACTGCTGAATAATATCATTCTGTCGCGCACCGAGGGAACGCCGCACGCCAATTTCCTTAATCCGTTCCAAGACCGAAGCCAGCATAATATTCATGATCCCGATACCGCCAACGAGTAGCGAAATGCCCGCAATAACTGCCAAAACAAGGTTGAAAGTATCCTGCGTTTTTTGCTGCTGCTGCAACAACAATTCAGGGACTTCAATTTCAAAATCAATGCGGTTATGGTGACGCCGTTTCAGCGTTCGAGCCATCACATCAGCGGTAGCACGGAGGTATTTGGAGTCCTTGACGCGCACCACAAATTTGTCGAGTTGGTGGTAATTATCATCAGTATCATTGTCGTCCCAATCGTTGCGTTCGATGTCGTCATTGGTGATTTTTGCGCGGTTTTTGAAGCGCAGCATCGCTGTTGTAACTGGCACATAAACATCGGCATTATAGTCGCGAATACCGAGGTTTTTCAGGCTTTCTTCGCTGGCATCGCGCTTTTCGAGGACGCCAATGATTTGCAGCCATGCCTTGCCGCACTTGATTTGTTTGCCAATTGGGTCATCTTCTGGGAAGAATTTATTTTTGATGTTTTTACCAATAATACAAACAGGGCGACCGCCATCGACATGCCGTTGATGGAAAAAATTACCGCTACCCAAACTTAAATTATTTAAATTGAAAAATGCATTGGTGACACCGATACATTTAGCGCGTTCCATCTTGCCGGATTGAATGACGCTGACGGGCAACACAATTTCTGGACTAATGTCTTGAATGTTTGGTAAAATGCTTTTAATCGCTTTAATATCGCCCACTGTTAGTCCTGGTGACCACGGTTTTTTATCGACATCTTTGTTACCATTTTGGCTACCGCCGCCGCTTTCATCGGCCAGTTCTTCATCAGATTGAATAACCGCTTTAACGACGATATTATTCGTACCAATGAGCTTCATTTGATCAAGAATCGACTGTTTGGCACCTTCTCCAATCGCGAGCATGGCGATAACGGCACCGACGCCAAAAATGATTCCGAGGGCAGTCAAAAAGGCACGCAATTGATTGGCAAATACGCCTTCCATTGCCAAAAAGAAGTTGAAAATAACTCTTTGCATCATGGTTCTTTTATTTAGGTGCTGGGTAATGGGATAGCAAATAGGAGAAGATTGTTAAATTGTTATATTGTTGTCGTAAACTTGCTGGTTTTTAGCCATAAAACAATTCAACCGTTCAGCAATTCCTACTTCAACTTAGTTGAAAAAAATCATTCCTCCGCTAGACTCATTATCTGGAACAAAATCTTTGGTAGTTTTTGCTTTCGCGTCTGCCTCTGCTTTTCGTCGGGCTTTGGCTTCCGCAATTTTCTTCCGAATCGCGTCTTTTATCGCAGGGTCAACTGGATAAAAACTCAAATCCCCCGCATTACTTGGTGGCGTAAAATAAAATTCATCGCCCTTCTTCAAACCATGCTCGATAATCACCTGATTGTCATTTGATTCGCCGACAATAACCTCTTGTTTTACTGTTGTTCCATTGTCATTTTTGTAAACAAAGGTCAAACTGTCGTTGTAAATTGCTTCTAAGGGCACAAAAATAACGTCCTCAAAAGTGTAAGTTAAAACCTCATTGCTCGTCGTCATGGCAGGGCGCAGAATAGAATCTACTTCATTCAATTGCACCGTTATTTCAAATACTTTAGAATCGTAACCCTTAAGTTGTTCTCCAATATTGGCAACATTAATCACCGAACCTGTATACTCATTGTCTGGAAAAGCATCAACTTTAATTTTTACATCCTGGCCTTCTTTTATTTTAGAAATATCGACCTCATTGACAAATGTTTTTGAAATCATATCATCCAAATCGGGCAACTCTGCAACCGTTGGATTCCAGCTACTAATCTGTGAACCCGCTGCCACTTTTCCATTCCAACTTCGGGAATAAATCACCATTCCTCCTTTTGGAGCCATGATGGTAAATTCTTTAGATAAATCATTTAAACGATTGAGTATCAGTTGTTCCGTTCGGAGCGAAGCCATGATTTCTGAAATCATGGCAATAGACTTTGTTTGGCTCAATTCATATTTTTGTCCCAATTGTCCAAAGTCCCGTTTCGTTTTTTGCAAATCAATTTCCGCTTGCTGAATCACCATTTGTGGCTCGTATTTACTTTGTTCGACTTGCAGTTTTTTCTCTTCCATCCCAAATGTCAGATTAATCAACTCATTGCGAATCGCTCGCAAATCAATCGCCGTATCAATCTTTGCTTGTTCGAGTTGCGTCTGGATTTTATCCAATTCATTTTGGGCTTCTTTGGTTTTGGTAGACAATTCAGTTTTGTCTAAAGCTGCGACGTATTCGCCTTCTTTGACCACTGTACCTTCGGGAACCATATCCGTAATTGTCGTATTGTAAATGCCCGCAGGACGCATACCGCCTGGGCCTTTTATTTTGACAGAATTTTTTGCTTTCAGTTCTCCAGAAGCGTTGACAAAGATTCTAAATTCGCCTTGTTGAACGATGGCAGAAAGGTTGTCCTCTTGTTTTTCGGCAGCATCGCCAGAGAGAAAGTAAAATGCGCCGCCAAGCAAGGTTAGAATAACAAACGGAATTAGTAATTTTTGGAAAGTCATGACTTGGGTGTGTTGGTGAAAAGTTCGCTTAAAATTTTTAGCGTTGGTTTTGTTGGAATAAGGCATTTTCATAATCAAAGATGCCATAAAAGTAACATAAGTTGCATGGCGCTCAATTTTTTAGGCAGAAATTGCTGTTAATTAGTTGTTAAATATTAAATAAACTAAAAAAGAGCTGCTGTTCATTCACAGCAACCTTTTTTAAAAGAAAAGTTTGGTTCTTTGACAAATCTTGTGGAATAACGTATTACTTGAACTTTAAGAAGCGAGAAAAACGGTTTTTGCAAAACCATTTTTGTTCCTCAAACGCCTTTTGTTAAAGAGCCGAAAAGTTTAGACTTTATTTATTTACCAAAAAAGCTGTTTTAAATCCTCTCGCTTTCGCTTTGCGAAGCGCACTATCCGCCTGTTCGCGAGTATCATAGCCCGTCAAAACATACACGGTTAAATCTCTTTTTTGGTAAGAATTAACTACTCCAATATCAATCACTTGGTCACGATTGAAGCTGATAGCATTTTTAAATGCACCAAGTTGAATCACATAACCCGATATGTTACCTAAGCCTATAACTTGGCTACCAGAACCAAGTGGTGGGGGAGTATAGCCCGAATTATTTGTCGTTGTAGTATTTGTTGAAGTTGTGCTTGTATTAGCGTTCGAATTCGTTGATAAAGCAGGCACATTCGCACCACCTTCTTGTGTCACGATAAATGCACCAACATAGCCTAATGTGCGTGCTTGTTTTTGTACAGATGCTGCCTCTTCTCGTGTTGAAAACAGACCTACGCGAACTTTATTTCGTCCTTTTTCATTGGCTATATACGTCTGACCATAACTACTCAATTTTTGGTTGTAACCATTCAAATCAATATTTTTATTCAAAGCAAAAGCTGCTACTTGAACGGCGAAACCGTATGTTGCGCCACTGTTATTATTGTCAGAATAGTTGCCCGAATTGGTATTGCCATTATTAAAGACTGTTCCCGGGTTGGTGTTTGTGTTTCCACTATTGGTTGAGCCTTCATTATTATTTGCAATTGCGCTTGCACTTGTCATCGCAACAGATTCAAGCGTCTTATCTGCTGAATTTCCAGTAGAAACCGTGATGTTATTATCTCGATAGCCGACTTTAGAAAAACGCATGGCATAAATAGTATTGGTTTTCAATGGTAAGGAATATTTACCATCAGAAGTACTATTTGCCCGATGTCGTTGCGGATATTTTGAAGAAGTCGCTTCTACCAAAGCTCCACCCAATAGATACCCTGACAAACGATCGGTAATCTGACCTCTAAAAACATTATCTGCTTTGTTGAGATAAATAGGAATATTACCTGTTTTATTGGTAATATAAGACCGAACATTGATGTTTTTAGGATTAAATTTATTTGCTGAAATAAAAGCAGAACAAACATAAGATCTACCTCGATTTAGAAATACTTGTCCTTGACTATTAGTAGTTTGAATGCCTTCACCACATTCTGATAAATCAACAGTTGCATTCGTAATAGGGGAACCGCTGGCAGAATCAAAAATTTGAAAAGCAAGCGACCGTGTTCCATTAAATTGTCCTTGATTGTTAGAAGTATTGCCCGGAGAATTTGAAGTATTGGTATTTCCAGAGCTAGTCGTTGTGTTTCCTGAATTGGTTGACCCTCCAAAACCCGAATTTGTGGAAGGATTAACGGTACCTGCATTGCCAACAAATCCATTAGCAAAGCTACTACGTCCAATGCTATAAACATCTTCATGTCCTTTACTGTCTACTCGATTAGAGACAAAATATCCTTTGCTAATATTGGTATTGTAAACAAATCCATAATCGTCTCTTGAGGAGTTCAATCCATTGCCACCGTGTTCCACCACACTCCATCGAGTGTTCTTTTTGCTTGCTTTAAAAATATCCAATCCACCGAAACCCATATGCCAATCAGAGGCAAAAAACAGATAAGTTCCATCGTCAAAAGGCGTAATTTCGTTACCTTGAGTGTTGACAACAGGGCCTAAGTTTTCGGGAGCGGACCAACTACTTCCTACGCGATACGACACATAAATATCGTATCCACCAAAGCCATCGGGACGGTCAGAGGCAAAGTAAATCGATTTGCCGTCTGCTGAAAATGAACTAAAACCAGTAGAATAGCCAGAACCATTATACGGAAATGGCACTTCATTTTTCCAGTTGCCATTGCTGGTTACTTCTGCAAAAAATAAGCTCAATTCCAATCCACTGGAAGGAATTTGGCGAGTTCCATCAACATAATTATTCTTGGTAAAAGACACCATTTTTCCATCTGAAGAATAAGAAATATTACTCTCTGCGGCAGCACCTCCGAAAGTACTTTTCAACAAAACAGGCGATTCCAAATAACCATTTGGGTCCATGCGAGAAAGAAAAGGTTGATTGCCTAAAACAGCGGAATTATTGCGCGTATTTTTGATGTCCCTTCTTGCTGAAGAGTAAACAACAGCATTACTCTTGTAAAAGGTAGGACTGAAATCAGCCGAAGCCGTATTGAGATATTCATTCTTGATTTCAAAACTTGGGCTGTCTCCAATATGAGCGAGCGCAAACTTGCAACTTTCTCCAAACTGGTTGCCTTGAACAGGATATTTATGGGCAAATTTTAGATATTGTGAACGTGCTTGGTCATATTTCCCTAATCCTTTTAAGGTTTGTCCGTATTGGAATAAGTAAATTTCGTCAAAGCCTTTTTGTCGAACCACTTTTTCATACCATTTTTCTGCTTCTTCTAAGCGATTGAGGTGGCGGTAGCAATCGGCTAATCTGCCAAGGGCATCCGCATTATTTGGTTGCCGTTCTAATACTTTCAAATAGGATTTGATTGCGGTGTTGAAAGCATAAAGCTCATATTGTTTATTCGCTTTTTTAATGCTGGATTGTGACCACGCCAAAGTTGTCAATAGCAATAAAATAAGGGTAAGGGTTAGCCGTTGAAAGAATTTCATTATGTAGTTTTTTCTTTTTAAAAATGAGTTTTGCTGAACAAAATATGACCATTTCAACAAAACATTTGTAAAATAAGATAATTTCAAAATAAAATCATAGAAAATTGGGGTAAAAATGATTGCAAGTTGTCTTAATCTGTTAATTTGTCTTGATTTTAAAATCAAACAAACGACTAATTTTCCTTTTTTATACTATGAGTTGCAACATTTAGACGTTTTTTTTATTTAGAAATATACGATATTTCCATTTAAAATGACGCACATTTTTTTTTGTAATAAAATTAAATGTAGTATGGCTGACTTATTGACTATATTTTTTGGATGTGTTTATTGTGCCTTTTAAATATCTGTAAATCAGTCTTTTATCAAATAGATGTTGTATGTATGAGAAACTAATGTTAGGAATAAATGTAGTCAAACATAATTGAAATGTATTTATGATGTAGTCCGTATTTTGGAAAGAACTTTGGTGATTCGCTACATTTACAGAATAAATGGAAAGATAATTTCCTAGAAACTTTTTTATTTTTATAATAATCTAAATTTGTATAATTATGTTCAAAAATTTACTCACACTTGTAATAGTGGCTTTTACTTGTTCTCTTTCTTTCGGACAGGTGACAGTCTTAGACTTTGAAACACCAGAAACTTCTTCAATATTTCAATATTTTGGAATTGCTGATGAAAATGTTCCTAATAACATTATAGCCAATCCTGCACCAGATGCAGTAAATGGTTCTGCAATGGTTGGTGATTTTGTTAAGCCAGCAGCTTCTGAACCTTGGGCGGGTGCATTTGGATTAGAAACTTTAACAGTAGATGTTTCTGCGATGGCGGAAGTATGTATTAAAGTACACATGCCAGTCATTAGTAGCCTAAGTTTGAAAATTGAAAATTCAACGACTGGTGGTGACAACTGGATTCTTACTGTTCCAAATACTATGGTAAATGTTTGGGAAGAAATTTGCTTTGACGTAACTCAGAATTCGATTGAAGATCCAATGGTGCCGGCATTTGGTAATTCTTACGCGACTGCGGTTATATTTTTTGAATTTCAAACAGTTTTGACAGAAGAAAGAACCTACTATTTTGATGATTTAGTAGTAAAACAAGGAAATGCAGCCTCAGAAGGCGATGTTACTTTCTCTGTAGATATGAATGACTATGCTGACCCATTTACTACAGTTGCTGTTTTTGGTACATTTAACAGTTTTGACCCAGCAGCGAATCCTTTGACAGATAATGGCGACGGTACTTGGTCTACAACGATTACAGATATTCCAGTAGGTCCACAGGAGTATTTGTTTATTGTAGATGGTATGGCTGCTGAATCTCTTAGTAGTACTTCTACCTGTACAATTACAACTGGAGACTTTACGAACCGACAGCTTATCGTGACCGGTGATGCAAGCTTGCCCACTGTTTGCTTTAATAGCTGTTATGCTTGTGGCGAAGGTGCAACATTTACAGTTAATTTAGGAACATCGAATATTATCGTTTCTCCTGAAGGTATGTTTATTGCAGGTGGTGGAAACTTCGGTAATCCTGGTGATGTTCCACTAATTGACCTTGATGGCGATGGTGTTTATTCGGCTACTTTTGAGCGTGCAGCAGACTTTACGTCTTATTTTACATTTACCAATGGTGCTTGTCCAGATTATAGCTGTAAAGAAAATATTGAAGGGCAATCTTGTGCTAACCCAGATAATTTCAATGACCGATTCGTCGACTTAACTGCTGGTGATGTTGAATTGAATACGTGTTTTGGCATCTGTTCAGATACCAATGATGATTGTGGAATGGCGCAAAACCCAGGTAACATTACTTTTCAGTTGGATATGAATAATTTCAGTGGGGCATTCACGACTACTTATATTTTTGGAGCATTCAACAATTTCGACGCGACTGCTAATCCGATGACAGATGATAACGATGATGGCATTTGGGAAACTACAGTTGCTTTAGTAGCTGGTCCGAATGAATATAAGTTTTTGGCAGACGGTACGGAAGAAGTACTTACTGTGGGTGATCCTTGTACAATTACTACTCCAGATGGTATCTTTACCAATCGGTTAATTGAGGTATCTGGCGACGAAACCGTATGTTTTGTTTGGGAAACTTGTAACGCTTGTACAGTAGGAACCAATGACTTGAATGTGGAAGAAAACTTGTTTGCTATCGCGCCAACGTTGACTTCAGACATTTCTACGATTACTTTCAATGCAGACTTTACTGGTGACAAATCAATCCGTGTTTTCAATCTAATGGGTGAAATGGTTTACACCAATCAGTTGGCAACGACAACAGATGCTCACCAAATTGACGTGACAACTTACGCAAACGGCATCTACATGGTACACGTTCAAGTAGGTAATTTGATTTCAACTAAGAAGATTATGAAATTCTAATTTTAGATTTTTTTTTATAAAAAAGTATGATGATTATTTTTAATCATCATACTTTTTCCTCTTTCAGCCAAAAAAAACTCTTACTAAACTTTATATAAAACTTTATAAATGAAGCGACTTAGACCTATTTTCATTCTGCTTATCGTATGCCTGTTTTCAGGGGCAGCATGGGCACAGCATACAGTGACTGGAAAGGTCATTGATGAAACGGATACCGAGATGATTGGGGTGACTATTTATGTCAAAGAAGACCCGTCGTCTGGTACCATTACGGATATTGATGGAACATATTCTCTTGTTTTGAAAAATAGTGAATCGACGATTGTTTTTTCTTACACGGGGTATGAATCTAAAGAGGTTGCAGTGGCAGCACAAAAGGAGATTAACCTGAAAATGGAGGATGATGTGGCGAATTTGGATGAGATTGTGGTGACGGGATATGGAGTGCAGAAGAAATCAGTAGTAACGGGTTCAATTGCGAAGGTGACGAGTGAAGATTTGGAAGCGATGCCTGTTCGACGGATTGAAGAATCTTTGCAAGGTAGAACATCTGGGGTGCAGGTTGTTTCTAATTCGGGACAACCAGGTGATGCTTCGCAAGTTAGAGTTAGGGGGATTGGAACTATTTTTGGGGGTGGTCCTCTTTATGTAGTCGATGGTTTGCCGATTGAAGGGGGTCTTGATTTTTTGGCGCAGTCAGATATTGAATCAATTGAAGTCTTAAAAGATGCAGGTTCAGCAGCTATTTATGGGGCAAGAGCTGCTTATGGAGTCATTTTGGTGACCACAAAAAAAGGAAAGAAAAATTCCATGTCCGCTACTTATAACGGATATTACGGTGTACAAAATTCTTGGCGAAAATTGCGTTTGCTCAACGCTACCGAGTATGCGACTATCATCAACGAATCTAATGCGGCGGCAGGCAATCCAGTACCTTACGAAAATCCACAGGCGTTTGGAGAAGGAACAGATTGGCAGGATGCGGTATTTGCGGAAAATTCTCCGATACAAGATCACCAATTTAGTGTTAATGCAGGTAGTGATAAATCAACAGTTTTTGCTTCCATCGGTATTTTTGACCAAGTAGGAATTGTTGCACCGGAAGATTCTAAATATCGAAGATACAATGTACGGGTTAACTCTCGACACGAAATTACCAACCGTTTTACTTTTGGAAATACCTTTTCTTATACCCGAATTAAATCAAGAGGTATTTCTACGAATAGTGAGTTTGGTTCGCCTCTGGGTCGTGCTTTGAATCTTGATCCGATTACGCCACTCTACGAAACAGACCCTGATGTATTAAATTCTAATGTATTTACTAATTTTCCAGTAGTAAGTGATGAAAATGGGGTTTTCGGTATCTCTGACCGTGTAACCTCTGAAGTTTTGAATCCTGCAGCAGCTTTGGCAGTACAAGATAATTTTGGATGGAGTGATAAAGTCGTTGGAAATGTCTACGCAGAATTAGAAATCATAGATGGATTGACCGCTCGAACTAGTTTTGGTGGAGATATTGCTAATTTTGGTGGAGAAGGGTTTACGCCTATTTTTTATCTGAATGCGACCAATCAGTCTATTCAAACTAATTATAGTAGAAATAAAGGACGTGGACTAACTTGGAACTGGGACAATACCTTGACTTATAAAAAACGATTCGGCGGACATACCGTTACGGCTTTGGTCGGAACGACAGCTTTCGAATCAAAAGGAGAGCAAGATTTCGGGTCACTTAATGGCATTCCAGTTGACAACTTAGAAGATGCGTCGGCTTCCTTTTTTACCAATGTAGAAAATTCGTCGTTTAGTGGCTTTGAATATGATAAAACCTTAGCCTCTATTTTTGGTCGTATTTATTATAATTACAACGAAAAATATCTCTTTTCTGCTATTTTACGTCGAGACGGCTCTTCTAACTTTTTGGATACTCGTAAGTATGCTTATTTTCCTTCCGTTTCCGCAGGTTGGGTCGTTTCAGAAGAATCATTTTTTGGCAACAATCCTTACATAAACTTTTTTAAAATAAAAGGGTCTTGGGGAGTGAATGGTAATGATAATATTGGCGACGGTGAAGTGCTTGCAACGGTCGGTACAGGTCGGACTTACACTTTTGGAGTTGGTGATAATTTAGTAGATGGTGTTAGTACCAATACGGTTCCAAATAAAGCACTGAAATGGGAAGAAAATTCTCAGTTTAATGTTGGGTTTGATGCTAAAGTTTTCAAAAAATTCTCAGTTAGTGCGGATTATTTTATAAAAAAGACCAAGGATATGATTTTGCAAGTAAGCGCACCAGACTTTACTGGAGCGGGTAACTTTGTAGATAATATTGGCACAATGGAAAATGAAGGAGTTGATTTGGAAGTAGGCTATTCCAACAACTTCGGTAAAGTGAGAGTAGATTTATCCTCTAATATCTCTTATTTGAGAAATGAAGTAACTTTTCTAACACCTGACCTTAGCTTTTTGCCAGGACAAACCTATGGCCCACAAGGGTTAGAAATTACGCGGACAGAAGTTGGTCGTCCATTTGGCTACCTTTTTGGGTTTAAATCTGATGGATTATTCCAGAATGAAGGGGAGGTGGAAAACTATGTGAACGGAGATGGTGAATTACTACAACCTGATGCAGCTCCTGGTGATATTCGGTTTTTGGATGTCAATGGAGACGGCGCAGTCGACAATGATGATCGTACCATGATTGGCAATCCAACACCTGATTGGACTTATGGATTTTCCATCAATGTAGCATACAAAGGCTTTGATATGAAACTTTTTGGTCAGGGTATTGGTGGTAGTCAAGTTTATAATGCAACCCGCCGACCAGATTTACCAGAATCAAATTATACTGCAGATGCACTAAGTCGTTGGACAGGTGAAGGAACGTCAAATGACTATCCTCGTCTATCTGCAGATGACCCAAATCAAAATTTCTCTAGAAGTTCAGACTTTTTTGTAGAGAATGCTTCTTTTTTCCGCATTCGGACATTGCAATTTGGTTATAATGTTCCCCCACGAGCACTGGATAAAATTGGCTTTGGAAAGCTACGGATTTATGTTTCTGCTAATAATTTAGTGACTTTCACAGATTATAGTGGTTTTGATCCTGAAATTGTCGGCGGTGTTGATAGAGGAATTTATCCACAGGCACGGTCATTTTTGGTAGGGTTAAGTGTAGGGTTGTAAAAATACTAACCACAGCGAAAGATGACTAACTTTTTGAAGTTTAGTCATCTTACTTTCAACCGAAAATCTACATTATTTTAATAGTTAAAATAAAGTTTAATGAAAAATATACATCAATATAAAATATTATTACTCTGCTTTTTAATGGGCGCATTTTTTTCGTGCAAACGAGAATTCATCGAAGAACCTATCATTGGAGCAGATTTAGAAGCTAATTTTTACCAAACGGAAGAGGACTTTTTCCAAGCTTTGGTCGCTACCTATGATGTCATGCAGTGGGGAGGAACTAAAGGAAGATGGACCATGAAAGTGGGTTTGTTGAACACCGCTTCTGACGATTGTTTTGCCGGAGGTAGTAATTCAACGGACCAGCCATCTTGGGTCGCGTATGACCAATTTAGTCTAGACCCATTTTTAGGACCGCAAGAAGGGCTTTGGGCGAAATATTTTGCGGGTATTTATCGCGCTAATCTTCTTTTGACGCGTATTGAAAATGCAGAGGGAGTGTCTGCTGATTTTAAAGCACGAGTTGTCGCAGAAGCAAAATTTTTACGGGCATTTTTTTACTTTGATTTAGTGCGCTTCTTCAAAAATGTGCCATTATTCACAAAAGAATTAACCCCGGATGATATTGGAAATGTTTCGCAGGCTGACCCTGCGGAGGTGTTTGCACAAATTGAACAAGATTTGCAAGACGCCATCAATACGTTTGAATTGCCTGAAACAGTTACACCTGACCAATTGGGTCGGATTACCAAAGGTGCAGCTAATGCATTGTTAGGGAAAGTGATTATGTTTCAGAATGACAATAGTCGAATGGCTGAAGCTGCAGTTTATTTGGAGGCAGTAATTAATACCAATTTGTATGATTTAGAGCCAGAATATGGTGATATTTTTAAGAATGCAAATGAATTTGGTATTGAGTCTGTTTTTGAAGTCCAATATTCTGATAATCGCCCTGGAGATTTTGGTGGTGGATTTGTAGCGGGTGCAACGCAAAATCCAACAGAAGGAAATTTCAATGTGCAGTTTTTTGGTATGAGAGATTATTCTGGTGAGACTTATGCACCAGGCTGGGGATTCTGTCCAATCACTAACGACTTAGTTGATTTTATGAGTGGTGACCCTCGATTTGAACATACTGTTATTGATGGAAAATTACTCAAGCTGCAAGGTTCAGAATATACCCCTGGATTTCAAAATACGGATTATTTCATTAAGAAATATGCTCCATTGGAAGAGTTACAAGCAACTGACGGGGTGATTGCATTGAGTTGGTCAAACAATGTGCGGGAAATTCGTTACGCAGATGTTTTATTATTGGCAGCGGAGGCTTTGGTACGTGGTGGTGGTGATGCAGGGACAGCTAGAGGCTACGTCAACAAGGTTAGACAACGAGTAAGTTTACAGCCTTTTCCTGGTTCGGTTAATGGTGAGCAGTTATTAAATTTAATTGCCCGCGAACGCCGTATGGAGTTGGCAACGGAAGGACACCGATTTTTTGATTTGATAAGAACCGATAAAGCTGCTGAAACGTTGGAAGGCTTTCAGACAGGAGTACACGAAATTTTGCCAATTTTCCAAACGGAAATAGATTTGGCAGAAGGTCGTTTGATACAAAATTCAGGCTATTAATCTTTTTTGAAAATTCAAATTTTGTCGACTTACTAAGTTTTGAAAACTTAGTAAGTCGACACCTTAAAATATACAATTATGCAAAAATATATTTCAAAATATCTATTTATCAGCGTTTTGTTATTGGGATTCGCATCGTGCGACCCAGAGCAGGATGGCGCAGTTGACATTGGGGTACCGCCAGCAGAGGCAAGCTTTACGATTGAAGAAACGGGAGAAATCAATACTTATTTGTTGCGAAGTACTACACCTGGAGCTTTTCTTTTTCAATGGGATTTGGGCAATGGAACGAACGCGACCGGAGAGACTTTAGAAGTTAAATATCCGTTGATGGGAACTTATGAAGTAACTTTAACTGCCTTCAACAAAGGAGGCTCTGCCAGTTCATCGCAGAACGTTAATGTTGCAGAAGATGCACCCGTTGACTGTGATAGTTTCGATGAATTGAAATTTATCACCAATTGCGAGAGTAAAGTTTGGCGATTGATTCCAGAAGCTGGTGCATTATTCGTAGGACCAGATGATGGCTCTGGAACGACGTGGTTTGCTACAAGTGAAGATGATGTGGTTGAGCGGTTTTGTCAATTTGATGATGAGTGGACTTTTACTGTTGCTGGTTCAATGGACTATGATACCAAAGGCGATATTTGGGGTGAAGATTACTTAGGCTTTAATTTTGAATGTGCAGCAACCGCTGATTTAGGAGCTGCTGTGGAAGCTTGGGGCGATGGTTCGCACATCTTTGTTGTGACAGCAGGAACAGATACTGCACCTGCACAATTACAGGTCATTGGAGAAGGTGCATTTATCGGCTTGCCAAAAGCAACGAATGGTGCAGAAGTTGGTTTTCCTGTCAATTCAACAACTTATGACATCGTCCGCATGGAGACAATCAACGGACAAGATATTTTGGAAATAGAAGTGAATGTTGGAGGAGACGCAGAAGGAGGCGTTTGGCGTTTTATTTTAGCGTCATTTTAAAATTAAGGGCGTAGGTTATTATCTGCCTCTTCTCTAAAGTCCTTAAATAAAGACAAGGTGATTTAACCAATCATCTTGTCTTTATTCCCAAATTAAAGACCAATCATTTTATATATCTCCCTTTATCCAAATAATTTTTATCAGCAATGAAGATAGACAAACTAAAAACAATTTTCCTTTGTATCGGACTATTTTTTCTTTTTAATAGTTGCAGCCAAGGGCAAAATGAAGTGCAAAATGAAATACAAAATGTAAGTCAAGATGGCTGGCAAATGGTTTGGTCAGATGAATTTGATTACGAAGGTTTGCCAGATACTAAAAAATGGAGCTATGATGTAGGTGATGGCTGTCCAAATGTTTGCGCCTGGGGAAATAATGAATTGGAACATTACACAAAGGACAGCCTTAAAAATGCACGAGTTGAAAACGGACATTTGATTATCGAAGCGCACAAAGAATTGATTGGAAATTCTCGATATTCTTCAGCACGTCTAGTTTCAAAAGATAAAGGAGATTGGAAATACGGAAAAATTAAAGTGCGGGCTAAATTGCCTTCGGGTATCGGTACGTGGCCGGCGATTTGGATGTTGTCCACCGATTGGGAATATGGTGGCTGGCCAGAGAGTGGCGAGATTGATATTATGGAGCACGTCGGTTATGACCGCGATACCGTAGTCGGGACAGTACACACCAAAGCGTATCATCATTCAATTGGGACGCATCAAAACGGGAAAATTGCAAAAGCTGATTTTGAAGAAAATTTCCATATTTTTGTCATCGAGTGGTCTGAAGACAAGATTGACTTTTTTACCGATGGGGAAAAGTATTTTACCTTTGAAAACGAAAAGAAAACCTTTAACGAATGGCCATTTGATAAAAGGTTCCACCTAATTTTGAATTTAGCGGTCGGTGGTAATTGGGGCGGAAAAATGGGTGTGGATGAAAAAATTTGGCCACAAAAAATGGAAGTGGATTATGTGCGGGTTTACCAGTAAGAACCTCTGGTAAATACTCAGTCGGCGGAACTAAGATTGTCTTTATTTTATAAAAAAAAAATAAAAAAATGAAAAGTAAATTACTGATTGTCGGTTTATTAGGAGCAATGTTGTTTTGGACTGCATGCGGAAAAGATGATACGGGTGGTAACGGAGACGATGGTGCGCAACCAAATGCACCAACCTTGTCTATCTCAGATTTAACGAAATTTGAAGGCGATGAGAATAGTACCTTTGATTTTAAAGTTCGTTTAAGTCGGGCGTCAGAGGAAGTAGTCACCGTTGATTTCAAAACGGAGAATGCGGCGGCAATTATGGACGAAGATTTTATTGCTCAAAATGGAACGCTTACTTTTGAACCAAATGACTTAGAAAAAATTATTGCGATTGAAATTGTGGCAGATACCTTAAAGGAAGGAGACGAAGATTTTCGAGTTACCTTATCGAATCCAGTTAATGCTGGTTTTTCTAAAGCAACGGGCACTGGTACGATGAGAAATGATGATACTTTTTTGGTAACGGATGGTCAAGGCTATTCGACACCCTTATCTTACGCAGGAATGACCTTGGTGTGGCAAGACGAATTTGAAGGAAGTACTATTGATTTGGAATGTTGGAATCATGAGTTGGGTAATAGTGGCTGGGGAAATAATGAATTGCAAAATTATACGGCGAGTTCTGCCAATTCTTATATTTCTGATGGAAAATTAGTGATTGAGGTGAAGGAAGAAAGTTCTGGAGGTAGCAATTACTCTTCTGCTCGAATGACGACGCGAGGCAAGAAAGAATTTGCCTTAGGACGGATTGACCTTCGGGCTAGATTGCCAAAAGGACAGGGGATTTGGCCTGCTTTATGGAGCTTGGGTGCAAATTTTGAAACAGTCGGCTGGCCAGCTTGTGGGGAAATGGACATTATGGAATTGGTTGGTCATGAGCCAGAAAAAGTGCACGGAACGGCTCATTGGGGACCACAAGGACAATCGTTTAGCAATTACCAAACGGGGACTTATGACGGCTTACCAGAAGGCGAAGATTTTGGGGATGAATTCCATGTTTTTACTTTGATTTGGGAAACCAATTCTATGAATTTTTTGGTGGACGATGTATCCTACCATTTGATTACAGCAAGCGAAGTCAATGGTGCTTATCCATTTAATGCACCATTTTTCTTTATCTTTAATGTTGCCGTTGGTGGAAACTGGCCAGGTAATCCTGACGCAACGACGGTATTCCCTCAGCGAATGTTTGTAGATTATATTCGGGTTTTTCAATAGAGAAATTTTCCACCACAGTACATTGTTGAATTCGCATTTCCTAAATAAGAATTCAACAATGTATTTTTCTCGTTTTCCAAACATCGAACTGAAACCGCCCTTCTTTTGCCACTAAAAAATATGACTACCAGATTATATATCGTCTTATCTTGTCTACTTTTCCCAATGTTGCTTTTTGGTCAAAGCACCAATATCGGTACGCCTTTTATTCAAAATTATTTCAAAAAAGATTATCACGGAGGTCTTCAAACTTTAGATATTGTGCAAAGCAAATCTGGGGTGATGTATTTTGCGAACAATGATGGTTTATTGACTTTTAATGGTACAGATTGGCAACTATTTAGCTTACCGAATAAGACGAATTTACGGTCGATTGCGATTGACGAATCTGGAAAAATTTATGCAGGTGGACAAAACGAAATTGGCTACTTTTTTCCAGACTCCATAGGCATCTGGAAATTCCATTCCTTGCAGGAAACCTTACCAACTGAACATGCAACTTTTGATGATGTGTGGGATATTTGCATTGTAGATGGTCTGGTCTTTTTTCGAACGGGACATAAGGTCTTTATTTTTAAAAATGATGTACCCGTCAATTATTTTACGATTCCTACCAATGCGAATAATGAATGGATTAGCTTTTTACAAAAATTAGAAAAAGACGTCTATATTCAAACCCATAAAAAAGGATTATTAAAATGGAATGGGACAACTTTTGAAATCGTAAAAAATGGAGAATTTTTTATTGAAAAGGAAGTTTCTGGAATGCTTAAAATGCTCAATGGTATCATTTTAATACCTACATTGAAAAATGGGATTTTTAAATACGATGGGGAACGATTTACGCCTTTTGCAACAGACATTGATTCCTTTTTAAAAGAAAATAGAATCCGTGATGCTTGTTTACTGCCCAATAATCAAATTGCGCTTGGAACTAACGTGGCAGGTTTGGTCATCCTCAACGAAAAAGGTCAACCACTTTGGCATTTGACCAAGAAACGCGGACTGCAAAATGCCAATATCTGGGACATGTTTTTAGATGTGTCTAATAACCTTTGGCTTGGGCTGGATAATGGAATTGACTATGTGAAAACCAACTCTCCTTTTCAAATTTTTTATCCTGATGGTGACCTTCAAGGGACGGCTTATTCTGCGGCTGTTCATAAGGATAAAATATATTTTGGGACCTCAAACGGATTGTATGTTCGAGACTGGAATACGTATTATAATCCGATGCAAAAGTCTGATTTTCAACTAATTAATGGTACGAGAGGACAAGTTTGGGGTCTGGATAAAGTGAATGATGATTTGTTTTTGGGGCATCATGAAGGTGCATTTAAAATAGAAGACAATCAAGCCATTTCTTTGAATAACAAAATGGTAGGAACCTGGACTTTTCTGCCTGATGGAGAATCGGTAATGGCAGGTACATACACGGGACTGCAGTACTTTGAAGAAGAAAATAACAATTGGAAATATACGCATTCTTTTGACCAATTAAAAGAGTCCTCGCGTATCATGGTGAAGGCTAAAAATGGAGATTATTGGATGGCGCATCCGTATCGGGGGGTTTATAAAATCAACTTAAAAGACAATCGAGAAGGACTTTCTGGTCTTGCTTTTTTTGGAGAAAAAGATGGATTGGGGTCTGATTTGAACAATCATGTATTTTATATTTTTAATCGAATTATAATTGCGGCAGAAAGTGGTTTATTTCGTTACGATGAAGCTGCCAATAAATTTGTGCCTGACAAACAATTGAATAAAGTTTTTGGAGCAGAAACCCGTGTTTTACGACTTTTTGAATCTTCTACAGATGATGTTTGGTATGTTACTTCTAATGAAGTTGGGTATTTGAAAGTAGTGGATTCTGGTTTGGAAAAGAAGGTTGAAAAGGTGGTTTTACCCTTATTAAAAGAAGAATTGGTTGGTGGATTTGAGTTTATTCTACCATTGGATAAAGACAATGTTTTTATTGGTTTAGAAAAAGGATTTATCCATTATTCGATGCCAAAAAATAATAAGGAGACTACAGAATTACCCGTTGTTCTGTCGAAAGTAGTTGCCTTTGGAGCATCCGAAGAAGTATTGTTTGGTGGAGTTCATACCGATAAAAATCAAGTAATTCCAAATCAATTAACTAACCAAATTCCTGAAATATTACCCGCTCACACTGGCATTCGTTTTACTTTTTCAGCTCCTTATTTTAACGACCCCACTGCCGTACAATATCGTTATAAACTTAAGGGCTTTGAGGCGAATTTTTGTGAACCATCTCATAAAATGGAAAAGGAATACACCAATTTGCCAGCGGGTACTTATGCGTTTCAAGTGAGTTCAAAAGTACCAGGAGGGGAGTGGTCTGAATCAAGCAATTTTCAGTTTGAAGTACTACCGCCTTGGTATGTGACTTCAATGGCAATGATGATTTACGGGGTGTTGTTTTTAGGATTAATTGCGGGACTAGTTTGGATTCCACGGAAAAAATACCAGCGAGAAACAGAGCAATTAATCGTTGAGCATCAACAAGTTGTGGAAAAAACGGGACAAGAAATGGATTCTTTGAAAAATGAAAAGTTAGAATCTGAAATTCAACATCAAAACCAAACTTTAGCGTCCACAACGATGCATTTAGTACAAAAAAGTGAGATTCTCAATAAGCTAAAATCTGAATTAAAAAAGGTCTCTAAAAATCTTCTTGACCCTAACAATCGACGAGATGTTAATCGCTTAGTTCGGCTCATTGACCAAGATGCGCGGTTGGATGAAGATTGGAATCAGTTTTCCTTGTTTTTTGATAAAGTACACAGTGATTTCTTGAAAAAATTGCGCGAAAAGCATCCAGCACTAACGCCGAAAGACCACAAAATGTGCGCTTATTTGCGGATGAATTTATCGACTAAAGAAATCACACCCTTGATGAATATTTCAGTGCGGGGTGTGGAAATTAGTCGCTATCGGCTGCGGAAAAAGTTGGAAGTACCGGCGGGGGAGAATTTGATTGATTTTTTAATGGCGATATAACGTACTTATTTTTCTATTGCTTAAGTAACTTCTCAATCGTCAAATTCAAATTCTCAATTAATCTACTTTGATTATTAATCACCGTTTTCAACTCTCTAACTTCTCCACGCATCAAATTCTGTAAATTCATTGGACTTGGTAAAAATGGGCTAATCTTCGCGCGCACATACCAAATCTCTCGAATATCACCAATTTTTAAGCGATAATCAGTATAAAATTCATTATCAGAATGCAAAACAACCTGCTTCTCCTCTTTCAATAAATTGGTGACACGTTTGACCACCACATCTCCACGCGTCACAATTACATAAACGTAATTATCCTTCAAGGAACTTTCCCAAAGCGTCGGTTCGAGGTAACTACAAATTACTTTATCACCTTCAAAAAGCGTCGTTTCCATACTATCACCCGACACATCAAATGACCGATGTGTCCCAACCTTATACTTATAATCAGGTAATGTAAAAGTAGGCAAATCTTGAATAAAAGTAGGGTCAGCCATTTCACCTGCATAGCCCGCTTGCGCCGGAACAGGCACATGTACAATCCGCTCATCATCGTGCGAATCCGTAACAATAGTCAGTACTCGGAAACTTTTATGGTCTTCCTCGCTCATAAACATCGGACCTTCACCAGTGTAAATATAAACAGGGTTTATCTTGAATTTTTCAACTGCCTTCCGCAACAATTCAATCGTGACATCACGTCGTCCTTTCAAAATTTCGCTCAAACTTTGTGGCAAATAATCCAAACCCAAAGCAAATTGCCGACTGGATTTTACGCGGCTTTCCTCTCTTAGTTTGTCATGACAGCGGATGAATCTTTGGGTTACAATATTGCTCATTTTATTAAAAATTATCGGTGAATGACGGGTTGCTAAATTATTTGAATTTCGGACAAATCTATGATTATATTCCTAAAATGCGCAATTTTTAGTGGAAATATTTTCAAAAAAGTTAAAGAATTGAGGTGAATAGTTGTTTTTATCAAAGTTTAAGTAAATAAGTATAATTTTAATGAGTACACTTTTTCCATTAAAAATTTACTAATTCAAAACGATATTACTAATTTTAAACTATCTTGTGGCGAATTTTAATAATATAAAAGACATTTTGAAATGTTCTTTTAACTAATTTGTTTTTGATGTAAACTAGGTTTTACTAAAGTTTGAGCAATGAGAAAATCGTAAGATTTTCGAGCTTTAATAAAACGCTTTCCGCGCCTGCGGCGCCGGACTAGGGGGATTTAAGGAAGCAAACCAATTTTTGCAAATCAGTTTGTGTCCTTAAAATCCCTTTGAAAATAAATGTAAGGAATTTAGTTTACAGCGTAATTAAGGATGCGGCGTCAAGTAACACCTTTAATTGAGTACCAATTTATTTTAGTTAATTTTTAATATGAAAATGTCAATAAACTATAAAAAGATTGTTATGCGAATGTTGAAAAAAAGCCTTTTGACTCTTTTAATGGCAGTATTTCTCCAAATTGGAATTGCTGGTGAAGGAATGTGGCTCCCCTTATTATTGCAAGCACTCAATGAAAGTGAAATGCAAGCATTGGGCATGAAAATGACTGCTGAAGACGTGTATAGTGTCAATAAAGGTAGTCTCAAGGATGCGATTGTGCATTTTGGTGGATTTTGTACGGGAGAAGTGATTTCTGACCAAGGCTTGGTTTTGACCAATCATCATTGTGGCTATGGACAAATTCAGTCGCACTCTTCCTTAGAAAAAAACTATTTAGAAGATGGGTTTTGGGCAATGAACAAAGGAGAGGAATTACCAAATCCAGGCTTGTTTGTGACTTTTATTGACCGAATAGAAGATGTTTCCAAAACAGCTTTGCAAGGTGTAAATGAGGACATGTCTGAAAAAGAAAGACAGTCAACGATTGATAAAAACTTGGATGCTATTAAAAAAAGCTTTGTCAAAAAAGATTACGAAGATATCGTGATTCGTCCATTTTTCAAAGGCAATCAGTACTTCTTATTTGTCACTTTGACTTATAATGACGTTCGTTTGGTAGGTGCGCCGCCGTCATCAATTGGAAAATTTGGGGCAGATACTGATAACTGGGTTTGGCCGCGTCACACTGGTGATTTTTCTATGTTTCGCATTTATGCAGGTAAAGATAATTTGCCAGCAGAGTACTCGACAGAGAATGTACCGATGAAGCCGAAGCACTCGCTTCCCGTTTCTTTGGATGGTGTTTATGAAGGTGATTTTACCTTAGTTTTTGGCTTTCCCGGTAGCACGGACTCTTACTTGCCTTCTCCAGCGATGGCGATGGAAGTGGATGTTTTAGACCCTGCAAAAATCTCGATTCGTGACAAGACATTGGCTATCTATAATCGGGAAATGCGTGCTGATCCTGAGGTGAAAATTCAATATGCTTCTAAGCAATCGAGCTTGTCAAATGCTTGGAAAAAATGGCAGGGTATTATCCTCGGTATCAACCGAACGAAAGGCTTGGAAAAGAAGCAAAAATTTGAAAAGAAATTTCTGAATAAAGTAGCTCGAAATCCAGAATGGTCGGATAAATATGGGAATGTTCTAGGAGAGTTTGAGGAACTATATGCCAAAATTGAACCCTATTCTTTGGCAAGAGATTATTACAATGAAATCACGGGGCGGAATGTTGAATTGCTGAGAATTACCCGTAATTATTTGAGGTTAGCCAGTCGTTATGAAGAAAGTGGAGCAGCGGGATATGATGAATTTAAAGTAAGGTTGAAACCTTACATGCAGAAATTTTATAAAGACTACCGACCTAATATTGACCAAGAAGTTTTCGCTGTTTTGAGTAAAAAATATGTTGACGACATGGAGTTGACTTACGTGCCAGATGTCTTGACAAATTTGGTAGCAAAGTCAGGAGGTGATTTTGAAAAAATGGCCGCGTCGATGTACGAAAAATCATTTTTAACGAATGAAAAAGCGGCGATGGACATGTTTGACAAACCAGCAAAAGAAGCGATGGATATGTTGATGCAAGATCCCGCTTTTCAATTAATGAAAAACTGGAAGCGCGTTTATGATGATAAAGTTGCTGCTAAGTACAATGAATCCAACGAACGCATTAACCAATTGCAGCGGACTTATATGGCTGCCTTGATGGAGGTCTTTCCAAATAAAACGTTTTATCCTGATGCCAATAGCACGATGCGGGTTAGCTATGGAAATGTTGAACCTTACAAGCCACGCGATGGTGTAGAGTACAATATCAAAACCTATTTAGGAGGTATCATGGAAAAATATGTGCCTGGAGATTACGAATTTGATGTACCCGAAAAATTACGTCGATTGTATCGTGGACAAGATTATGGACAATATGGCGAAGGCTCAAAAATGCCAGTTTGCTTTATTGGTTCTAACCATACGACTGGTGGTAATTCAGGAAGTCCAGCGATTGATGCACACGGAAATTTGGTGGGTCTCAACTTTGACCGAGCATGGGAAGGTACGATGAGTGACATCAGTTATGACCGAAGTATTTGCCGAAATATTATGGTGGATGCGCGTTACATTTTGTTTATTGTCGATAAATATGCTGGGGCAAAACACTTGGTAGATGAAATGAAATTGGTGCATCCGAAAGCCTTGAAAAGTGACCCGAAGAAAAGGATAACAGACCCAAGAATGAAGGTTGCGCCGAGGGAGAATATGAGACATCAGAAACGTAAAAATTAAATGAATGATTAAAGCGCTGTAACTACTCAGGTAACTCGGATTAGAAATCCGAGTTACCTGAGTAGTTAAGTAGGTGACCTTAAATAATCGACACTTTTAACAGAGGATATTTTTTGTTTAAGAAATTTAAAAAATCCTTTAATAGTCCTTCTATTGAAGGCGTTTTTAAGTTTTTTAAACGGAAAATAGTCCTGTCGAAAAGTGTCGATTATTTAGGGGCACTTACTTACAATGCGCTTTATACTATTAATCCCTAAAAATTAATCATTAATGATTAATTCTGGTTTTACCTCAAAAAAGCTAAAAATTGTGGTTCCATAATTGCGCGATTGCACAAAATTAGGATGTTTTTCAAAATTATGATTGGGATTATGTTCCATTACAAACCAGCCATTTTCATTCAAGATACCTTTTTCAAATATCTTATCAGGAATCGTATCTAAAATCGGCAAAGGGTAGGGCGGTCCCGCAAAAATATAGTCATATGTTTCATGGGCACGTTGAATAAATTTAAACACATCCGCTCTATGTATTTTTAAATAATCTTGAATTTTCAACTCTTCAGAAGTCTTTCTAACAAAGTTAACACAGCCGCCAAACTTGTCCACATAAGTCACATCCCGACAGCCACGAGAGATAAATTCGTAGCTATGATTGCCTGTTCCACCAAATAAATCCAGTACTTTTAAATCTTCAAAATTGAAATTATTATATAAAATATTAAATAATCCTTCCTTGGCATAGTCCGTCGTCGGTCGAGTCGGCCAATTTTTAGCGGGTGGATTAAAGCGGCGTCCTTTGAATTCTCCTCCAATGATTCTCATGTATTTATTTTTAAGGAATAGGCGTACAAGACTACATATTCTATTGATTTTTTTGCAAAAGTAATTATTTCAGAGAGGACTAATTATTATTTATAAAATAATTCTATTTTTTCGAAAGGCTATGATTCCTTTATACGTAGGGGTGTAACCGTGTGGTTGTCCAATATATTGATTTACAGAAGGTTGGGTAACCATAAGAATACACTTCTAAGAAGGAAAAAAATCAAGTAAATTTTAATATTTTACCGGTCCTAAAGCAATTTTAAAGCAAAAAGATTGAAAAAATAGTGGGCAGGCACACTTCTAAAGGTAGAATTGAGGACAATGTCATCTGGTAGTGTAGTAAACGTAATATTTCGGATATACCGATAGAGGCTTTTATGAATTTCTGAATCTTCTAAAATCTCTCCAGAAAGTTGCAAGAATGCTTTATTCTGGTCAAGATTGAACTGTTCAAAAACCAGCAGTACGTAATACAGACAATCTGCCGCAGATTGAAATTCAAAATTATTATAAAAATGGAGTTGTCCGTTATCAAAAAAGCAGACCTCAAAGTTAGATTTTCGGAAATTGACAAAGACAATTTTTTGAGCAGAGCCTATTGTTTTTTTAGTGCATCCGGTTAAGAAGGGAGTCGTACGATGAAAGATTTTGGAGCTGGGCTGAGCCGTTTTAACAAATTTTTGTAAGGCTGAATCCTGCTCATAAACAACCATTGTTTTCAACTTCGTAATTTCATTGAAATCAACCTTAGAAGTAGTATCTATATTGGACAATTCCTCTAAATAAGTCGTTGCTCTTTTAGGATTAAACAATCGCTTGGGCACGAGTGCAACAAGGTTATTACCAAATGCAATATGACATTTTCGATACAGGAATTTCAGTAAAGCATCTTTTTCAAAAATGGTTTGAAAAGAGGATAGGCGAGGAGGCATATCTTTAATATCTGACGCAATTTTGTATTGTTTCAATACCAAAATCTTGCCTTCCTGGTCGGAGACAGCATAAACTAAACTGTCCATTCGTAGAAGAATGGACAGTTCGTATAGCGACGAAGACTTTTTATTAAAATCAGCGTCTGTTATTTCTAAAGTTACTTGGATTCCCAATTTCCTGCAAGCGTTGCTTTGTTCATATCACCGAATTTGAGTATCTCATTCGGTTTGTAATTCTTGTCATATTTCTGGAATTTAGGCGTACCATATATACCCATGAAATCTGACCAAAGAGTTCCTACTTCTACAACATTCACCAGTGTTTTCTGGCTTCTGATAGTATCGGCACCAATTCTGAATACTTTACCAGCACCGAAAGGTACGTACTCTAAAGAATCTAAAGACATGCCTATATTTGCCATAGAGTCAGCTGCCATAATAAAGGTAGTATCGTAAGAAACCACCGAGTTATTAGGGTCATCCGGGTCACCGTTGACGTTGATAATCAAGAAAGTATCTGAAGATAAAGAGGTCTTCAAGGCATTGAAATCTGCCGCGTACTCTTGCTTAATACCATAGTATGCCTTCTGAGCAACACGTATGGTAATCAATTTTTCGACAACAGCATCACGCCGTTTTTCGAGTTCTTCTTTAAAGGCAATCGGTTCTTCGATGCTCTTAATTAGTAAGAAAACAAGAAACCCTATAAGAGCAACAAGTATTAGATTAAAGATAGTTCTTTTTTTCATTCCGAATTGTTTTGATGCAATGATAATAAATTTGTAAAAAACACCGTGATAATTTCACCTGCAATTTTATGGATTTTACTTCACAAAAAAAAAACAATTCATAAAAGAATGTAAATAATTTTAAAATTTATTGGAAATTGTGTAAAAAAACAGATTTTATAATGTTATTATTTTCCAATGTTGCACTTTCCGAAGTATTGTGCGCCTTCATCGACAATTAAATACTCGGCAGTAATGTCACCTTTGATAACAGCCATACTTTTTAGGTGCAATGTCCCATTTACAATTAAGTTACCGTCAAATGTTCCTGTGATGATGGCGTCTTTGGTCGAAATAGTACCTTCGACTATTCCTGTTTCACCCATCACCAACTTTTCCTGACAGTTTACGGTTCCTTTTATACTACCATCCACGCGAATGTTGGTGTTGGACTTGATGATTCCCTCGATATGGGTACCTTCTGCGATGACGCAAGTTAAGTCTTTGTCTCCTCCTTTGGAAGGTTGGCTGTTTGAACTTTGAGTGTCGGTAGCTGGTTTTGGTCTTGATTTAGTTCCTAACATTTAATTATATGTTTGCTGGATTATGGAAATAGAGATTTTTTTCCAAAATAAATTTTTAATCAAGAGACGTTTCCCTTAATTTCTAAATCCTTTGCTTTTTGGCAAAATATTTATTTGGAAAATTTCAAGAACTGGATTATTTTATTTAAAAACTTAGAACTCACCTAGCTTAAGTAATTGCTACGAGTTACTTAACTTGTCTCTTCTCCAAAATCAGGAGAAGCGTTGTAGTCAGTTAATTTTTAAATTCACTATAAAACTTCCGTAAAAGCCTTACTAAGAACGCGAAAAAAATAGCTACAAATTCTTGACAGGATATTTTGTCTTCATTTTTTACTTTGATAATGCTCATTATATCAACATAAATTGTAGTTTCAAAGTAAAAAATAGAAACAAAACGGCTATCTCAAGAATGTCAATTTCTTTATTTATTTCGCATTCCTTAGGTGCTTTTGATTTTCCTAAAGTGTGTGGATTACCTATTTGTTTAAGCTAAAAAAGACGGAGAATATATATCGGTCATTAATCTATGGTAAAAATTTATATATAGCAAATATATATCCAACTTTCTTCAAAAAAAATAAAAAAAGAATATTTGTTATGGGTCTTGGGTGAAATGCCCTAATTCGGTGGTAAGTTTTCTTGAAGAGGTGAAATTTATTTTTTCTGAAATCTCAATATATTGTTGTTCCAAACAAAAGGGTAGAGCAATAAATCAGAAATAATGATTTATCTAAAATAGGGGGAGTTTGAAGGGTAAGAACGATTTATATAAAAAACTGTTCTTTGCTCTTCAAACTCCCCACCCACCTAGCAGAAGGCGAGGCGCACTGTATTTTTTGAAGCTCGAAAATCTTAGAATTTCTTCGATTTTCAGGTACTTACGTGTTACACAAGCAGTTACCAAATTTGCAACTACTCAGGTAATTTAATTTATTGATTATCAGTTATTTATAGTTTTGTTTAAAAATGATATTTGTCTGATTTTCTCATTTTTTTAACATTTCCGTAACTTAAAAATCATTTTTTTAACTAAAAATAGACTAAAAACCACCTGAGTAGTTACCCAAATTTTCTTATCTGTCAGGCGCGGAGGAATTAAATAAACTTACAAATCCTCCTCATCAATATGCTCTTTCTTGAATCCATCAATTTCCCGTCGTTCCCGCTTCGTTGGTCGACCTGTGCCTCTCTCCCGTCGTTCTGAGCCTCCTTTTCCAACAAACCAATCCTTGTATTTATTTAATTCATCTTCTGGCGTCAAATTTTCATAACAAGCCATCGCAATTGGCGCGCCGACTCGTTTTTCAATTAGTTGCAGAATTTTAAATTCCAAGTTGAATCCTTCCTTCTTGACAAAAACATGCTCATGGCCGACTACCAAAAATGAGGGTTTGACGTTCACTTCTCCAACTTTTATTTTGCCCGATTTACAAGCATCCGTTGCCATTGTCCGGGATTTAAAAATCCGAACGCTCCACAACCATTTGTCTATTCTTACTTTTTTCATATAATTTAAAAGATGTCAGAAGTCAGAGGTCAGACCGTTTCATTATCAGATAAATCAAGAGAACTGGATTGTTTTCTGACTTCTGATAGCGAAGTGGTCTGACCTCTGACTTCTCGTTTTTATTCTTCCATAATTGGGTATTCCATATCTAATTCCTCCAACGCCTCCACAATCGCTTTACTCACCACATAATCTCGATACCAGCGGTCATCGACGGGTACAATCGTCCAAGGAATGGCACTCTCATTCAGCACATATTCGTAGCATTGTTGATATTTATCCCAATATTTTCGTTCTTCCCAATCACCGTCATTGTGTTTCCAAAACTTATCTGGCTCATGCAAACGTTCTTCCAATTCCAGTTTTTGCTGGTCTTTTGACAAGTGCAAAAAGAATTTCAACACGACAGTATTATTGTCAAATTGTAATAAATCTTCAAAAGCATTAATGGCAGCCATTCGTTTTTCTACGCGGGATTCTGGAATCCAACCATGTACCCGCTGCACCAAAATGTCTTCGTAATGTGACCGATTAAAAATCTGAACTTGACCTTTAGCCGGACATTGTTTATGGACTCGCCAAATAAAATCGTGCGCAAATTCTTCATTCGTCGGCTTTTTAAAAGAATGCACACTCACTCCATCATGCAGGCAATATTTGAAAACATTTTTCACCGCGCCATCCTTTCCACTGGCATCCATTCCTTGAAAAATCACCAACACCGAGTGCTTGCCTTCTGCCCGCAACACCGCTTGCAATTCACCTAACCGTTTGGCGTAGCTTTTAGTTGCTTCTTTTAAGGCTTTTTTGTCCGCATTTTTTGGCGGCTTGGTTGAAATTTTATTAAGTTTTATCATTGATTAATCTTTTTTGGAAAAAGGATAAATGTACTATTTTTTTTGAAAAAGAAAAATTTGTAGTTATTAAAAAAAAAAACACCATAGTTTTTACACTATGGTGTTTTTTAGGTGACAGTATTGACTACAAAAAGGAGTCATTGTCAGTAGATTTGCCTCTAAACGCCCATCTTTCCGCGCCTTACCAAATATGCCTGCAAAACATCTTTAAATCCACGATTAATATCCGCTTCCACAAAATCAATTTGATACTGCAAACATTTCACTCGAAGGTCTTCTTTAAATTTAGAAACTTGCGAAATATATTCGTCTTTCACCTGATTTGGTTGCAAACGTACCTCCTCACCCGATTCCATATCAACAAAAACATAAGGACGATTTTCAAACTCAAAATCCATCTCTAAATTCTTATCAACCGTATGAAAAAGCACCACTTCATGCTTATTGTGCTTCAGATGCTGCAAAGCCGAAAACAACTCCTCCACATTGTCTGAATGCTCAAACATATCACTAAAAACCATCACCATCGACCGCTTGTGAACACTGTCCGCAATTTGGTGCAAAGCATGTGCTGCCGACGTTCCTTTATTGTATTCTGGATTGTCAATTAAATTTTGCAAATAAGTCAGCAACAGCCGATAATGTGCCGTATTTGATTTCGCTTTCGTATGAATAGTTACAGAATTATCAAACAAACTCAACCCAAAAGCATCCCGTTGTTTTTTTAATAAATTCATCAATGCCGCTGCTGCCAAAGCTGACCAACGCAGTTTATTAATGTAATTTTTACTATCCTTTCCCACCTCTGGAAAATACATCGACGAAGACGTATCAATCACAATCTGACACCGCAAATTGGTCTCTTCCTCAAATTTTTTGACAAATAACTTCCCCGTCCGCGCATATACTTTCCAATCAATATTTTTGGTCGCTTCGCCTGGATTATAGATACGGTGTTCCGCAAACTCCACCGAAAAACCGTGAAAAGGGCTTTTGTGCAAACCAATGATGAAGCCTTCCACTACTTGTTTGGCAAGGAGTTCAAGGTTTCCGAGATTACGGACGTCAAAATTTTCGAGTAGATTCATAAGTCGGTTGTTAGTTGATTGATTGTTGGGTTAATAATAAACGCCATCTTCGTGCCAATCATTCTTCACTTTTAATTCTTCATTCTTCATCAACAAGAATCTCCCAAGTATGGTCACTCATCATCTTGATGGAATTAACAAATTCATAAGGACAAGTTTTTCCCCATTCATTTGGTCCAATCATAGATAGCACTGGTTCGCCATTCTTTCTTTCGTAAAGATGGTAAATTTTATTGAATATCGGCTTAAAGCCCATATCTGCCTTGTATATTTTTTCAGAAACTTCCACGCGACGGTGAATGTGTTGCGCTTGTTCGACCAATAATTCGACTTGTTTGCGAATCTGATTGAGTTGCACATCCGTCTGTTCGTACATCGCTGAAACCGCCAAACCTTTGACTTTTCCCTTATCCACTGGTCTAATTACCGAGCCACCAACCGTATGGGCGTAAGGTAGCAAATGCGGATTTTCTGCAATTTTATCTTTATCAATTGGGTTGATAAATTCCTTTTCTTCGTTTTTTTCTTTTTTCATAGCTGATAGAAACGTGAAAATGGGGGCATTGTTTTTATAAAAAGGTAGAAATTTGGTGCTAAGTAACGATGAAAGAATAAGTTACTCAACTGGACAGAGGATAATTTTTCTCAGTTTTTGCTTGAAAGAAGGATAATTGTTGATACTTTGACTGATCTCAAGTGAAAATTGAGGATAATTTGTCCTGTCCAGTTGGGGAAGTTATTTTTTCACCGTTACTAAACGGTTTCATTTGGTCAGTATGACTCGACAAAGGAACGGGAAATAAATAAATGCAGATTCTTGACAGGATATTTTGTCCTCATTTTTACTTTAAAAATGCTCATTATATCTAGATAAATCGCACTTTTAAAGCAAAAAGGGAGAACAAAACCTCACTCTCAAGAATCTGAATTTATTTATTTCCCGTTCCTAAATGAAATCATTTAGCGCCAGAAATATTATCTACAAATAAGGTTCGATGAAACTCAAATATCCTTTTCGACCACGCTTCTTTCGCCAAGTCCGAACGGAGTTGCGCAATCGCTTGAAAGCCAGCGTATAAAATATTTCAATCGAAGGAATAGGATTACCAATATTGATGAATTTTGGATTGTTGATAAATTGGATATCCATTTCTCTTTCCTCTCGGACATCGATAATATTTAAAATTTCATCTATTAAAATCTGTCTTCGTTCAACAGTGGAGAGTGGTTCTTCGACATTTTTGTTGCTTATTCGATTTTTATAATAAGTCAATAAGCGGTCATAAACCCACTCTACATCGTTGTCCACGATTGTCGGAAATTCTGTGTGAATTCGAATCGTCGTTCCTTCGATGCTGTGTAAAATGGGTTGTAAAAAATCTGGTGGCATTCCTTTCATGAGTATGTTTTTTCGCAAAAGTAGATAATTTTAGATTGCTTACGCCTTTTTTAAAATTTCTAATGAAAAATCACGTGTAACGCCACCAACGACCCAATCATTCCAATTCCAATCCACATCAAACTCGGTGTCGCAAAAACAAAAATATTTCCCCATTTTCTAAAACCAACTTGCGTTGCATCTCCTTGGTCAAAAAGGTCTTTAGGCAAATTGTTTTCATTCAATAATTTTAGTCCAGTTGGAATCATTACTATCAATAAGCCAATGACAATCACCCACAAGGCCCGTGTAAAATAATTCATATCGGGCAGCAAGAAAAATTTGAAAATTAACTGCAAAATCACAGTGATGCCAAAGGCAATGGCGACCAATTTTCGCTTCGGCGCAATCAAAAATACTGCCGAGCAAATCAGTACGACCAAGCCACAATTGATAAAATACCGAATGTCATTCAAAGTATGGGTAAACGCCGATTCTGGATTGCCAAATTTAAAATATAACAGCACCATTCCTGTCATTACTCCTGTGAAAAGTGTCACCAAAATTGTCCGCTGTCCTGCTTGAATCATCTGAGCATCTGTTGCATTTTTATTCAAATACTCTTTATAAATATCGATGGAAAATAAGGTAGCCAAGGAATTAAAAGTTGAATCCACCGTACTCATTAACGAGGCAAATAAGGCACATAAAATAATACCTCGTAAAACGTCCGATTGAATAAAGTTTTTCACCAAATACGGATAGGCCAAATCAGGTTCACTCAAAGGATTATCAATTAAAATACCCGATAAAGCAATCCCTGGAATGATGATGATAATCGCCATAAAATACTTCATTACACCACCGACCATCAGACCAATTTGCGCTTCCTTCAAACTTCTCGCCGCCAATGACCGCTGTACCACCGTTTGATTTGCACACCAATAATTGATATTTAATAAAAATAGCCCAAACATAAAAGTCCACGGCAATTGTGGGTGGTCATTCGGTAAATGTAGGTGCATTAAATTATCGACGGGTATAGATTCATCGCCCCATTTTAACTGATATTCTCCTGAGAATAATGCTGACCAGCCACCCAAGTTTTCCACGGCTACTACGGTAATAATAATGCCGCCAATGGTCAAAATAGAGAACTGAATCAAGTCTGTCTTCACCACTGCTGCCAATCCTCCGAGATAAGTATACGCCGCTGAAAATATGCCTAAAAAGACCACCAAAGCCACAACTCGAACCACTCGACTCTCCGAAATGAACATAAAATATTCACTAAAAACTACTTCTGCTGCATACGCGCCCCAAAACAATGCTGCGCCAATGCCAATCGTCGAAAATAGGAACAAACTTGCGCCTGAATATATCAATGCCACCCGACTTCCCAACCGTTTTTTAATGAATTGCGTTATCGTAATGACCCTGTCTTTCAAATACATCGGCACAAAAATAAACGCTGCCATAAAGATGCCTTGTACCGCATTGATTTCCAACTGCGCCTGCGCCAATCCGTATAAATATGCTGAGCCCATCATTCCCAAAAATTGATACCCGTTGATATTGGTCGCAATACTCGAAATGGCCACGGAGTACCAACGCAGGTTGCGATTGCTAAGGAAGTATTCTTCTTTGGTTGCGCCTTTTTTTGTGCGACCGGAGAGTGCCATTGCAAAAATGACGATAAAGTAGATGATGACGATGATGAAGTCGATGCCCATTTTTGTTGGATTTTTAGTGTTGGATAACAGGAGTTTGCTTGAATTCTAAGGCGCGAGAAAATTTACAATTTTCTCGCGCCAATAAAAAACAGTGCTTGCTGCCGCAGGCAGCGCGGGTAAGGTTTCGGACCTAGAACTCCCTTAATTAAAAGTTATTTGCGCTTTCCTTTTGCCAACGGCGTACTCGGCTCACTTTTCGGAATCCGCCCCAATTCCTCCGGCAATGAAATCGTTTTCAACTTCGGCAATACATATTTCGCAAACAGCTGACACTCTTGCAAATGCGGATACCCCGAAAAGATAAACGACCGAATCCCCATATCCATATACCGCTGTAATTTCGCCAAAACCTGTTCTGGATTCCCAACAATCGCCGCCCCACAACCTGACCGTGCGCGACCAATACCTGTCCACAAATTCGGTTCAACAAACCCTTCCATATCCGCCAAATTGCGCAAGGCTGCTTGCCGCGAAACACCGTAAGATTTAGAATCTAAGGCTCGTTCTCGAATTTCTTGACCGACCTCCGCATCCAGTTTTGACATTAATTGTTGGGCATAAGCCCGCGCTTCTTGTTCCGTTTCTCGGACAATCACATGGACGCGCAAACCGAAGTCTACTTCTCGATCATATTCCGCCGCTTTATTGCTCATATTTTGCATCAAACCTTGAATCTTTTCTTCCGTCTCTGGCCACATCAAATAGACATCGCAATGTTCTGCACATAAGTCAACACCCGCAGGGGAATAGCCACCAAAGTAGAGTAGTGGTCCGCCATTTTGCTGATAGGGTTTGACGGGTTCAGCATTCAGTTTTATGTTATAAAAATCGCCTTGGAAATCAATCTCGTCTTGCGTCCAACCTTGCTTCAAAATCTCAATCACCTCCCGTGAACGCTGGTATCGTTCCACTGAATCCATCTCTGTCCCAGGCAAATTAGAAGAAATGATATTGATGGTCAATCGCCCTTTTAAAATATGGTCTAACGTCGCAATCGACCGCGCCAACATCGGTGGATGAATCTCGCCACAACGCACCGCTGCCAACAAATTAATGTCCTTCGTCAGCGGCGCAACTGCCGACACAAACGTCATTGTATCCTGCCCGACCTGATAAGACGACGGACACAAAATATTTCGATAGCCCAACTTATCTGCCGTTAGCAAAATATTGGAGGCATTCTCCCAGGAACTCTTGTATTGATTGGGCATTTCGCCTAAAAAATTGGTGTCTCCGTTGCAAATTGGTGCAAACCAAGAGATTTCTGCGCCTGCTAAGTGTCTGGATTTTACGTTTATCATGGTCTGGAAATGGTATTGAAAATTTTTAGTCAAATACTGTGTAACAAAAGTTTAGTTGCACTTTTACAAGGGGATTTTAAGGAGTGAAAACGGTTTGTAAAAACCGTTTTCACTCCTTAATAACCGCACCCGCATTGCCGTAGGTAATGCGCACTGTATCTTGAGAAGCTCGAAAATCTTATAATTTTCTTGCTTCTCAAAATTAAAAAAGTGAAATTACTAAATACTTTTGGTTCTTTAAAAATCTCTAAGAAGTCGTTTTTTATGTAGTCTAATTTATCAATATTGTTGAGGAAAAATCAGGTATTCTATAAGTCAATTCATTTTCTAAAATTAACCTATTCCTATTCCTATTCCTATTCCTATTCCTATTCCTATTCCTATTCCTATTCCTATAAAAGGAGAAGACTGAAAAGTATCATTTTAACAATGCAGGGTAAATTTGCTGTCTGGTTTTTTAACCTAAAAGGCCTATTGATTACCCATAAGTCAAAAACGGAGCAGAACGACGAATCTATTGGTAGAAAGACCATGATAAATGAACAGAAGGGCGTAGTAATTCCCCTCTTAAGGTTTAATAGGGCAGTCGCTATGTGTCTAAATCATTGGATAAATGGTGTTTCTACCAACAGATTAGTCGCTAACGCGCCTTGAAATTAACTTTTTGTAATTTTCAAAACTTATGGGGAATCATAAGGACTAAAAGGTTTAATAAACGTTACTGCGAATCATTGAAAAGATACGCTGATTTTTTTAAAGTTAAATTTAATAAAATAACTACTTGATTATCAATGTTTTAAAATAAGTAAAAATAAGTAAAAACTTCGTAACTACTCAGGTACAAAAAACAAAGTCAGAAAGCAGACTTAAATTTGAGTTGAACATTTGAGAAAGAATAATTTAGCTAATATTGTGCGATGACAAAAGATGAAGAAAT
>JBLHWU010000032.1:0-37270 GCA_047629355.1 Saprospiraceae bacterium
CAAACTCCCAACCTACACCGATTTAAAAGCAATCCAAAATAATGTCGCTTCAGAAGTTTATTCCGAAGATGGCGTTTTATTAGGCAAATATTTCGTTGAAAACCGAGTAAATGCGGACTTTGAAGAAATGTCACCCAACTTGATAAATGCCTTGGTTGCCACCGAAGATGCTCGCTTTTTTGAACATAGCGGCATTGATTTTCGGTCATGGGCAAGGGTATTTGTTAGAACAATTTTAATGCAAGATGATTCGGGTGGCGGCGGCAGTACCCTGAGTCAACAATTAGCGAAAAACCTGTATAAACGAGAGCAATTCAAGATATTTTCCACGCCGATTGTGAAGATAAAAGAGATGTTTATTGCTCGCCGATTGGAACGCATTTATACAAAAAAAGAATTGCTGAATTTATATTTAAATACCGTCCCATTTGGTAGCAATATCTTTGGGGTAAAAGTGGCGGCACAGCAATTTTTTAATACGTCGCCGAAAGATTTGAAAGTGGAAGAAGCGGCGGTTTTGGTCGGCATGTTGAAGGCAAATACGGCGTACAATCCCGTCAAAAATCCTGAACGCTCGCAAGTTCGGCGCAATACGGTGATGCAGCAAATGGTGAGATATGAGTATTTGGATGCCGCAGCTTTTGATACCTTGAAAACACAGCCGATTAAAGTTTCGTATTTTAAAGAAGGGAACAATCAGGGAATTGCGACTTATTTTCGGGAACATTTGCGCTTAGAAATTGCGGATTACTTAGATAAAAATCGCGCACCCAATGGTAAAAAATACAACCTCTACACCGACGGTTTAAAAATATACACGACCATCAATGCACGGATGCAACGCTACGCCGAGGAATCCGTTCATGAACACATGAGTCAACTGCAAACCGATTATTTCAAACATTGGAAAGGCAAAAAAGGCTACGGCAGCGATAATTTATTGAATTCCGCCAAAGAAAAATCTAACCGTTTTAAAAGATTAAAAAAACGAAAATTGAGTACGGAATCTATTGAAGAAAATTTCAATCAGTCTGTCCAAATGTCCATTTTTGATTATAAAAATGGTGGCGAAGTCGATACCTTGATGTCTCCAAATGACTCCTTGAAATATTACTTGTCTATGCTAAATACGGGCTTCCTCGCCACTGACCCACACACGGGTAAAATCCTTGCTTGGGTTGGCGGCGTTGACCATCAATATTTTCAATACGACCATACGCGAGCGCGACGACAAGTTGGTTCAATTTTCAAACCGCTCGTCTATGCACAAGCTTTAAAAAAGGGTATTCCGCCCTGCGATTATATCAGCAATTTGCAAGTGACTTATACCGAATATGAAAATTGGAAACCCCGCAATTCCGATGGCAAATATGGCGGCATCTATTCAATGGAAGGCGCGCTGAGTCATTCTGTAAATGCGGCAACAGTTGATTTGATGCTGCGAACAGGTGTGGATTCGGTACGACAACTGGCGCAACAGATGGGTATGGAAGGTGATGTTCCGAATGTACCTGCGATTTCCTTGGGTGCAGTGGATGCCTCGCTTTGGGAAATGATTTCGGTTTATAGCACCTTTGCGAACAATGGCAAGCGTCCAGAAATGCATTATTTGACCAGAATTGAAACGGCAAATGGAGAGGTGATTGCTAATTTTGAAGCACCGAATCCAGAAGAATTTGAAGAGCTTTTCCCTGATTCTATCGCTCAAATGATGACCAAAATGCTGCAAAGTGTGGTCGATAGCGGAACGGCGAGGCGACTGCGTTATCGCTACGGTTTATACAACGATATTGCGGGAAAAACAGGGACGACTCAAGGACATTCCGACGGTTGGTTTATGGGCTATACGCCGAATATTGTCGCGGGTGTTTGGGTGGGTGGAACGTCGCCGCAGATTCGTTTTAAAAGTATGAAACTGGGACAAGGCGCGAATACGGCTCTACCGATTTGGGGACGTTTTATGAAAAAAGTATACAAAGATGCTAATTTTAAAAAATGGAAAAAACAGCAATTTGAACCAATGGATAGTACGGTAATTTGGGAAATGGATTGTCCGCCATTTTTAGAAGATAGGTCGATGATTCCGGGGCTTTATGAGGAAGAAGACGATGGTGGGATTTTTGATTGGTTTGAAAATGTTTTTGAAAAGGACAAAGAGAAAGCACGGCGCGAACAGGTTCGGCAACGAAATGGGCCGCAAAGTGAATGGTCGCGAGAGATTAAAGAACGGAATCGGAAGACGTTGAAAAAACAGAAGAAACAGAAGAAGATTTTGGAAAAGATTTTTGGAAAAGGGAATTGAGGCAATTTAAAATAAATAATGATACATTTTAGCTGGTCCTTTTTCCTTCTAAAAAACTTTAAAAACCCTTACGTAGCAAGGGCTATATGCAATTTTCCAAAATTCTTTAGGAGAAAAAATTACTGCGCTAAAACGTACAATTATTTACTTTAAATTGCCGAATGCCACAAAACCCTTATCTTTGCAATCGATTTTTAAAATAACAGTAAAAAATAATAGATAGTGTTTCCAAAATACGACGTAATAGTAGTAGGTGCCGGTCACAGCGGATGTGAGGCGGCAGTCGCAGCAGCCAATTTGGGGTCAAAAGTATTGCTGGCGACGATGAATATGAATACCATCGCGCAGATGTCGTGCAATCCAGCAATGGGTGGCGTGGCAAAAGGGCAGATTGTGCGTGAAATTGACGCATTGGGTGGCTATTCGGGTATCGTGACCGACCATACAATGATACAATTTCGGATGTTAAATCGGTCGAAAGGACCAGCGATGTGGAGTCCACGGGCGCAGAGTGACCGCATGTTATTTGCGGGGAAATGGCGGCAGATGTTGGAGGAACATCCGAATATTGATTTTTGGCAAGAGATGGTGACAGGGATTGTGGTGAAAGACAATCGGGCTTGTGGCATTCGCACAGGCATGGGCATTGATATTCAAAGTAAGAGTGTCGTGTTGACCAACGGGACATTTTTGAATGGCTTGATTCACATTGGGGAGAAGCAATTTGGTGGTGGTCGTGCAGGAGAAAGAGCGGCGACAGGCATCACGGCACAGTTGGAAGAATTGGGCTTTGAAGCTGGTCGAATGAAGACAGGAACACCGCCACGAGTGGATGGACGTAGTTTGAATTTTGACGCGATGGAAGTACAGCCTGGTGATGAAAACCCTTCAGGATTTTCATTTTCAGATACACCACAATTGAAAAAACAGTTGCCTTGTCACATCACGCATACGAATACGGAGGTGCATGAAACCTTGAAAACAGGTTTTGACCGTTCGCCGATGTATAGTGGGAGAGTCAAGTCATTAGGACCACGTTATTGTCCGAGTATTGAAGATAAAATTAATAGGTTCGCGGATAAAGACCGACATCAATTATTCATAGAACCAGAAGGTTGGACAACTTGTGAAATTTATGTCAATGGCTTCGCTTCGTCTTTGCCAGAAGATGTGCAATTTAAGGCATTGCGGAAAGTTCGAGGTTTTGAAAACGTGAAAATGTTCCGCCCTGGCTATGCGATTGAATATGACTTTTTTCCGCCAACTCAATTACGCCCGACACTGGAGACGCATTTGGTGCAAAACCTATATTTTGCTGGTCAAATTAACGGAACTACGGGTTATGAAGAAGCCGCTTGTCAAGGCATGATGGCGGGTTATAATGCACATTTAAAAGTGAATGAACTCGACCCATTTGTATTGAAACGGTCGGAAGCATATATTGGTGTTTTGATTGATGATTTGGTAAATAAAGGGACGAAAGAACCCTATCGAATGTTTACTTCGCGGGCAGAATATCGAATTTTATTGCGCCAAGATAATGCGGATTTGCGCTTGACGCCGCTTGCGCATAAGTTGGGGGTTCGAAATATGGACGAACGAATGGCGCGTGTGGAAGAAAAGCTGGTTTCGGCAAAAGAAATTAGCAAGTTTTTTAGAAAATTTAGCGTTACGCCAGACCAAGTTAATTCGCTTTTAGAAAGTAAAAAAAGTTCGCCTTTGAAGCAGCAAGTGAAGTTGCAAACTGTTTTAGCGCGACCGCATATTTCCATTGAAGATTTGCAAGAAGCCGTCCCTGAAGCCGCAGAATTTTTGCAAAAATATCAGGACGATGATTTGAAAGAAGCGGAAATTCATTTGAAATATAGTGGCTATATTGAGAAGGAAAAAGACATGGCAGAAAAGATGCTTCGTCTTGAAGCCGTGCGTTTACATGACCATGTGGATTATCATTCCTTGGTGTCTTTGTCAGCGGAAGCACGAGAGAAATTGACAAAATTGAAGCCGATGACGATTGGACAGGCGAGTCGGATTTCGGGGGTTTCGCCTTCGGATGTTTCGGTTTTATTGGTACATATGGGGCGGTAGATTTTAGAAAATATAAGGTTTTATAAAAAATTAAATCATGGTTACAGTATCAAAAGATATGGTAATTAAACATTTAAATAGCTGGTAGTGCCACAAATGTGCACTTTTACAGTTTAGGTGCTTTTGTTTATCAAATCGTTTTTATCCCTTAATACCCCTCCCGCGTTGCCGTAGGCAAAGCGCACTGTGTTTTTTGCAGCGAGAAAATCTTACGATTTTCTCGCTGCTCAAACTTAAAAGAACCTTCGTTTACACGGTAATAAATCACTTTTTCAATAAATGGTGGTACACATTTGTTACACTACCAAATAGCTTACCCGAAAAGGTTTCTATTGATGAAATGATGGAGAAATTGCTCTTTATCTATGAGGTAGAAGTCGGCATGGAACAGTCAAAAGCAAATCAAGTTACTCCACACAATGACGTTAAAGAAAAACACAAAAAATGGCTCAAATAAACTGGACAGACAAAGCCAAAAATGATATTGATGACAGCATTGCTTATTATGCGCCGAAGTCCGAACGGTACTAAAACTATTATTCAGAAGATTTTTGATAAAATTGATTTGCTGATTACTTTTCCAGAAATAGGCCGTGTCGTACCTGAATTGGAGTATAAAGATGTAAGAGAAATTATCATTGGACAATATCGAATCATCTATTTCAATATCTCTTCAGACAGAATTGATATTTTAAAAATACACCATAGTTATTTGTATTTGGATGTGAAAGATATTTAGGAATAATAAAAAAATAGCTTTCCGTTTTTCCAGGTTATTTTTTCATTATTCCTCAACTCATCCCCTTCGGAAAACACAAATAATACTTCTTAACCTCCCCGACTTTCAGCCCCATATCCGTACTCTTTGACCAAGGCTTCACTTCTCCATTTTTAAATAAAATTTTAATCTCATCCTTTGCGATATTATACGCTCGATTCGTTTCTTTTCCATTAAAAACGAGATACTTCGCTTCCTTTTTTGAAATATTAAAATGCTTTTCCACCGATTGCCTTAGCTCTTTAATTTGCTTTTTATCAAAAGGTGTATCTTGAATCCAAATTTTAAATAACCGCCGATTGATGATGCTTTTTGATAAAAAAGATAAGGTAAAATCGTCATGGTTCATCCAATTTTTTAGCGCAGAAATAATATCAAAATCGTCGAGTTGGGCGAAGCGTTCCAATAATTCTGCCTGGTTGTTTTCAAAATCTTCCGTCGTAACGTTTTTATATAGAAAATAGATGAGATTTTCGGAAGCCTCTAACTTTACACCTTTTGAAGCCAGCATTTTGGCGCGCGCTAAAGTTTGCACTAACATCTGCTCCGCGGCTAAAACCGTCTTGTGCAAATACACTTGCCAATACATCAGCCGCCGTGCAATCAGAAATTTTTCGATGGAATAAATGCCCTTCTCTTCGACCACCAAACAATCGTCTTTCACCGCCAGCATCTTGATAATTCGATTGTATCCAATCACGCCCTCATGCACACCCGTAAAGAAGGAATCTCGGTTCAAATAATCCATTCTATCCATGTCCAATTGCCCAGAAATCAATTGATGCAAAAATCTTTTTGGATGCCCATCTCTAAAAATTTGAATCGCTAAAGTCAACTGCCCATCAAATTCTTGATTCAGTTTTTCCATGAACAATAACGACAATTCTTCATGGTGAACATTGATTAACGAATGCTCCAACGTATGCGAAAACGGACTGTGCCCAACATCGTGCAAGAGAATCGCAATCGACGCTGCCACCGCTTCTTCCTCCAAAATCTCCACACCTTTCCCTCGCAAAACTTCAATCGCTTCCGTCATCAAATGACAAGCCCCAATCGCATGATGAAACCGCGTGTGCAGCGCACCCGGATAGACATAATGCGTCAATCCCAACTGCTTTATCCGCCGCAATCGTTGATAAAAAGGATGTTCGATTAGGTCAAAAACAATCGGGTATGGAATCGTTACAAAACCATATACTGGGTCGTTGAAAATTTTTCTTTTGTTCATTTTGGGTGTATTTTTTTTTAAAAACTTATTCCTCAATTCAGCTTTACATCAAATTCTATTTCAAGCTCTTTAAAAACCCTTTCCACCATATGGTCAGAATAGTAATTGTCTCGAATAAATCTTCCATTTCTTATTTTATTCAAATCTTCTGTGGTTTCAAAATCGAAAGATTCTAATTTCTCAAATTCATTTGGATTATTGAATATTCCGTGAGTGTATGCGGCGTTTAGCCGACATGGGCGTCATAAACATTATTTGCTTTAGTTTTCTTTTTTTATCTTCTCTTTTAATCTACCGCCTTCATAAATTTCTATACTGTCAATCTTTTCATTTTCGTTTTCATTATAAAAATAAAGAGTATCTTTCATTGAGATATAGTCATTTCCACCTTCTCTAAACCCTTGTCCTTTCGTTTTAATATTCCCATTAAGATAGTAAAAAGCGAAATGCCCAATATTTACTCCATCTTCATAATTTATTTCTTTAATTATTTCCTCAGTTGTATCTTTCCAAATCCACAATCCAGTTTCTAAGTCATTTTCGTACTGGCCATAAATATAATAAAACTGATTTTTTGTACTATCAAAATTGTATTCTATTGTAAGTAAGTGACATTATTTATTCGGATAAAATTTGGTCTTTGAAATTGATGAAATACTGAGTACCAATATTTGTTAAAATATGCTCTAAAGCTTCGTAAAAATAGTCTGAACCTATAAATTTATGTTACTCTAACCATTCATATTTTATCTTTCTCCAAAGCGTTTCAATAATATTGAGATGTGGAGAGTATCGAGGAAGAAAAAAGATAAATAAATCTTCTTCTTCCCAGCGTTCTATTTGGTCTTGAAATTCTGCGCTATGATGTGTGGGAGCATTATCTAAAACGATTACTTTTATGCCTTTTGGAGCGTTTTTTAAAAAGTCGTCGATAAACCCAATAATCAAGGCAGAATTAATGTTGTTCTTTGTGGTGTAAGGATGAAAATCATTATCGTGATTTAGAAATCCAAAAACGTTTAAGCCCGCATATTTTTGAAGGATGATACAGATTGGATTTCCTTTATCTTGCCAAGCAGAAGGCAAGTAACTATTCATACTGACTTTTGTGGCATCACCATAATATATTTTTATAAAATTCTGTTTTTCAAGCCATAGTAATTGAATTAAATGAATAACTTTAATTTGATATTCAAATTTGTCTTGAAGGGGCTTCAACCATTTTCTAATTCTGCGCCAAGTATATTTGAGTTTTTTTTTATATACTTAATCAGCATTCTTTTAGAAATATGAAACCCAAATTTTTCAACCAATTTGGCAGTTACTTTATTTAAATTTTAAGGCTGATTATCTACGGCATTTTTTAGATATTTTATTTGTTTTTCAGTCAAACTGTCAAGGCTTGAAATTCTACCTTGACCTGCTTTATTAAGCAAGCTTTTATAACCGCCTGAATTATATTTTTCAATAGCGGAATAGACTGTTTTCAAATTCTTATTTAAAAATTTGGCAATCTGCCCACAATACATGTTTTCGTTGCTCAACAAAACTATTTGACAACGAATTCGAAAAGGATGATTAGAGCCTTTCTTATAACCAAGATTAAGTTCTAATATTTCTGCTTCAGATAGCTGACGTACTTTTTTCATGGTACAAATTTAGCTATTAATCCATGTCCATTTAAATAATGTCACTTACTTATGTGTGTATGTCCCTGTGTTAAAACTAACCTTCTCATCAAAACGCCTTCCCCGACACCGTCGCCTCCACATCCCACTGCGCCCTCAGTTCCTCTAATTTTTGAATAAAAACACGCTCAGCTTGTCGTTTTGCATCATAATTTCCTGTCGTCCATTTACCATCTTTATTGACATCTTCAATAAATTCAATAGAATACGTACCCGGCAATAATTTCGGAAAAGCAATCTCAAAATCGGTGGTGTCTTGCATGGTAAACTCTTCGATAATCGCCTTCGAACTATCCATCAATTTAGCTACATACGCCGTGTCGGGCGATAGGTTTTCAAATTTTAAAACGATGTTTCCAAAGTCTTTTTCCAGTGCCGTTTTATGAGATTGGCGCAGCGTATCTGGATTTTTAAAACCAAAAGCATCGATCAAACTATTGGGTAAAAATAGCATTTCGTAATCCAGCCCTTCTTTCCATTTATGGGTAAAATTAAGCTGATGTCTGTTCAAAGAATCAATTGAAATATCCGGAATAATAAGCATTCCCGTAGTATCTGACAAGACTAAAATACCCGCAGTATCAATCGCTTGCAAAGGATAATTAAACGTTATTTCTAAATTTTTATCCGGGTTAAACGCTGTTTGCTTACCTGATTTAAATTCCAATTTCGCTTTTTTCTCCCATGCCGTTTTATCCAATTTTTTCACCGCAATCGTATCAATCAAAGTATCTCGATGAAAATAAATATTCCAATCCTGTTCCTCTGCCACATCATACCAGAAATACACTGAATCCTTCTCCGTTTCCCAGAAAGTAAACTGCCCAAAATCATCAGAACGAATATCTGGATTCTCTGGTTTTTGATTAAACATCATCACGATGCGCCCGTATTCCTCTTGCTCGTCATTTCGAAAAAATAGTTTTTTAGGCTCTTGAAAAAGCTGCATTTTAATAGAAGTCAACAAGGAATCAGGCAAGAAAATGGTGGTGTCCAAAAAGCCAATTTTCTCCGTTTCGTTATCGTATAAATAATTTAAATTATCATCAATCAACGCCACCACTTTGAAAGTATCTGACTTAATATTTTGAATTTTAAACGCGCCTTTTTCATCTGTTTTCCCAAAATAAAAAGGTCGCTCCGTCCGAATTACTGAGTCTGCTAAATTATCGTATAACATTATTAAGACATTCTTCACCGGTTCTTTTGAAAACGCATCAACAATATTTCCTTTAACTTCCAATGAATCAATATAATCACCCGTCGAAAATACAAAAATCATCTCTGCATCATTGCCTTCCGTATAGTCCGTGATTGACTCCCCAAAGTTGATGACATAAGTCGCATCTTCCCGCAATTCTTCGCGCTCATCAAATTCAAAAAGCACCGTTTTTTTCTTCAATTCAATATCAGGTCGGTATTGCAGTGGCGGTGAGACGATGACTTGATTGATTTGGTCTTTCAAGCGCAACCACTCGTCGTAAGTCAGTTCAAATCCACGCTTGGTGAAGTTGGTTTGGAAGTTTTTAGTGGATTCAGATTCGATTAATTTGGGCGGGGTTTTGTCTTTTGCACCGCCAGTTGGGGCCACGATATTGGCGCAGCTTGCGAGAGAAAAAAAGTAAATGCAGAGAATACTAATGCCCGGTATCCGATACGCGTTAGCGCTATCGGATACCTTTATTAACCTCAAATTTCTCAAAGCATTGGAGGTTTTTTTATGATTTGAGCTTAGGTATCCGATAGCCCTTCGGGTATCAGATACCTTTATACATATCTGTTTTATATTATAAAATAGTTGGTTCATTTATGCAAAATATTATCAAAACGCTGCTCCTCTATGAGCCATATGCCGAAAATCGTACGTCGTTTTTACACTTTAAAATTCAATAGAAAATCCTTCACCAGTCCATCAAATTGCGCTCTTTCCTCAAAGTGAAAATTCACTTCCACAGGCACTACAAACAAAGGCAATTTATTCTTCTGAAAAAATTCCTTATGCAATTCCAAACGCATCGCATCCTTTTCTGTGGTCAGTATTAACTTTTTCTTATTGGGCATATTTTCAAACGTACGCTTGAGGTGCGAAATATCGTAATTGGTAAAGAAATGATGGTCTGCGTATTCTAAAACCTTTACCGAATTGACCTTTGTTTCCAAATAATCAACCAAATAATCCGTCCGCGCAATCGCCGAAATGAGCAATACATCCCAATCTTTTTGCAAGTCCGTTACATATTGTGAATTCAATAAATAATACGGTCGCTGATGCTCATACCATGAAAAAAATACTCGCTGATGTGCCAAAGGCTGAATATCGGTTAGCAATTCATTCCGTTCCTCCTCCGTAATATCATCAGGGCATTTGGTGACAACAATCACGTCAGCCCGCTGATATGCCGACCGCCACTCACGCAATCGTCCCGACGGCAGTAAATAATCTTTGGTAAATGGATGATGAAATTCGGTCAATAAAATATTCAAACCCGGCTTCACCGACCGATGCTGAAACGCATCGTCCAATAAAACAACTTCTGTATCTGGTCGATTTTTTATGATTTCAGGAATACCAAAGGTGCGGCTTTCCGAAACGGTGACCATTATTTCAGGGTATTTTCGCTTAAATTGTAGCGGTTCGTCGCCTACTTGTTCGGCAGTGCTGACGGGCGTCGCTTCGATGTAGCCTTTCGTTTTTCGCTTGTAACCACGACTCAACGTAGCGACATTTAAATAATCTTTCGTCAATCGAATCAAGTATTCAATATGCGGCGTTTTGCCTGCACCACCGACGGAGAGATTGCCGACGGAAATAACGGGCAGATTAAATTCTACCCCTTTGAGTAGTCCTTTTCGATAAAAAAAATCGCGCAGACTCACCCCAAATCCGTAAAGCAAGGAAAAAGGCGACAGTAATATTTTGACTAAGGTATTTCGTATCATAATTAAGCAAACACCAAAATCGGTGTTCTCGTTGAGTGATTTTTATTATGTTGGTCAAAATTAGAAAGTTATTCGTCAAAAAAACTATTGTTCGGTAGAAAGTGAGGTTTTATTCCTAAAATAATAAAACACCGACACCCAAATTGAACCGATAGAAAAATAACCGCTGCACATCAGGTTCGCCCAATTCTTCTGGAATAGAGGCACCAGTTGGCCCTGCTGTATCACTTGCCCGACTAACCCAGCCCAACGCCGACCCAAAGTTAACAATAATTCTATCCTTGATAATTCGCCGCATTCCAAATCCTCCACCAAAAATAGGCTTTGAAATTTCTTCCCCGAATGAATTTTCTGCATTCATCATCCGAAATTCAAAATGAATATACGGGCCGACCGGTGCGCGATTATTTTTAATAAACCAATCTACATTCACGCCAATTGCACTACCTTTAATCGTAGCAATTTCGTAGTCTTTGATATCCGTTTTGAATATTTCATAAGCAAAACCAAAAATTAGTCGTTTGGTACCAACATAACCTACCTGAAAATTATGGACTACATTTAATCCTCCATTAGCAAAGCCCGTTAAGGAAGGCTGAAAATTATATTCTACAAGAAACCTTTTGCCTTGATAGCCCGCCACATTTTGGGCAGTAAGCGTAAAAGTAGAAGCGATCATAAGTAGAAAAAAGACGATACATTTTAGAATGCTATATTTCATCTTGATGTTGTTTTGAAAGTTGTAAAACTGTTTTGATGCTTCCTTTATCATTTTTTCTTCGCTTTCCGACTAATTTGCCACATAATTTCGTACGCTCTTTGATTCAAAATATCTTTATCATCCGTATTTCCTACATGGTCAAAAGTATCCATCAAGACCTCTCCTGTTTTCAAATCTAAAACAACCGAGAAGATAGCCGTTTCCCCTTTTGGTGTAAACAATTCGTACAAAAAGGTTGGCGGACTGTACAATAACATCGCCCACATTTCACTCCCTTTTTCTACTTTCCCAGTCAAAACACCCGTCAATAAAACGGCTTCAACGTCATACTTTTCTGCAATTGCATCTATTGTTTGCTGATTAAAAGCAATTTGCTCGATAGGTTGGTCATAATAAAATTGCTCTTCCAACCATTCATTCAAGTGTCTGATTTCATTAAATTCCTCAGATTTTCCTCCGTTAAGACTATTGCCGTCAAGCATCACCAAATCCAAATCAGCCACTGCTGCATTTTTAGCTAAAATGCTTTGAAAGTAAGTCTGCGCTTTTTCAGATTTTATATAATTCTCTTCTCTAAATTTGTAGTTGAATTTTTTATAAAACGGATTCAAAACCAATACTTTATTCAAATCCAAAGCATGAATATTTTTTGAGGTCTTTCTCTTACTTGCAAAACTATCACCCCAAAAGCTATTCTCCGCTTCTTTAGATTTTACCGTTTGAGTTTTATTGGCTGCTCTGGCATTTTCTATAATGGTTTTGTACGTAGGTTCTGTTATAAAATCGCCAAAAGCATAAATTGTAACGTCCGTATTCGAAACTGTTTTAGCTCTAATTTTATCCAATTTAGTTTTTGGTTCATCTATATTTTCCGGAGTTTCAGAAGATGCTTCTGCCTCCTTTGGCACACCTGATTTCATCAACACCAACTGTTCGGGATGATGCAGCACTAAATCTTCCGCAAGAGAGTTGAGAAGTAGTCGAACTCCTTCATTTTTCGTATTTTTTTGATACAGTAGATAATTATATCGAAAAGCCAAAACATTGAGTTCTTCTACCGACATAGTTTTGAACAAATAAAACAACCGACTAATTTCTCCTTCTATTTCGTAAATTAAAAATTCATTATTTTTAATTTCTTCTACATTGTAGACCTTCGCTAATCCGTAAAGTGCTTTTCCAATCGCTTTTTGATAGTAGAGGTTATTTGGCTCTTTTTTTAATAATAAATAAGCATTGTAAATCGCTCTAAAATAATTGTGGTCTCGCAGATTATAAGCCAACAACTCCTGTCTTGCTTGCTTTTGAGTCGTCCTAAAACGTTCTGAAGACAATAAAAAATCTTTACCCGTATTACTTGACTTTTGTGTATTTTCTTTTACCAAAATTCGCCGTTTTGGAATACTTGGATGCGTACTTTCTTCGTCATTGTCACTCACCTCCGTTTCTATTGGTGTAGTTTTTTTCAAATGATACTCGGCTGGAAATTGTAAATAATCATCCTCAAAAAAAGATTTATCAAAAGGTACTTCATCAAAAGGAAGCCGTGCATATTGCAACACATCAAAAACACCATCAACTGCTTCTGTGCTAAAATCAGTTTTCATAAAAAGTTCTAAACCAAGGGCATCCGCCTCCGTTTCTTGTTCCCGCGAAAACTGATTAATCGCTAAGATTTTATTATTATAGTCCGTTCTTTCCAGCAGTTCTTTCTGGTTAGAATTTTCAATTCCCTTCTTTTCTATATAAAATTCTAAGCCATGCTTTTTGACATAATGGGAAATTTCATGCGCCAAAACGAAGGCCAATTGTGCCTCATTTTCCAATTGAGACAGCAAGCCCATATTGACAAAAATAATTCCCTGATTAATTGCGAAAGCATTAACGGCAGAAGAACGAACCACATAGAATTGTAATTTTCTCTGCAACTCCGGTTCCTCTTTTAGAATAATGTTAGCAACCTCCTGAATGTAATCAGAAATAGGGTCGTTGAACAACACGTAACCACTTTGCAATAAATCATCAATGACAAAATTACTTTCTAAGAAAAATTTTTTCTGAGTTCTCTTTTCTCTGCCATTGAGGTCACTATCCATATTATCGACCTCTAGTTTATATTTTTCGGTAGAGGATTTGGTAGAATTCTTCAGGAATATCTCCGTTAACTTCTAATGGATTGTATTGTGCGTAAACGGGTAAGGAAGACAACAAGAATATCGTTAAAAGGGTCGTGATAAATTTCATACTAATTGAGATACGTAACGAGCACATTTTATTCATTTAGGAACGCGAAATAATAAAATCTTTTAATTCATTCTAAAACCAATAAAAATTAGACGTGCTTTATTTACCGATGAATAAATAATATTTAGTGAAAAGGCTCGCGCAAAAGTAAAAAACAGAATGGATATTTTCAAGAAATTAATATAAAATTTGGAGAACAGCCGAAATGTCCAAAAGAGTAATAGACACTTTTTTTTTAAAAAAAATATTTAAGGTAGTGGGAAAAATATAACCTACTCCTTAAAAACAAAAAAGCCCCACTCGCATAAACGAATGAGGCTTTTTTATATTTTCAAAAGCTTTCTACACTTCCTTCTCCGACCCAAGCATCGCCGAAAAATACTCTCGATTCATCAACGCAATATTGTCCACAGAAATCTCTTTCGGACACTCTGCTTCACAAGCTGTTATGTTGCTACACATACCAAAACCTTCTTCGTCCATTTGTTTCACCATTTTCAATACCCGCTGGGTAGATTCAATTGCCCCTTGTGGCATCTGTGCCAAGTGCGCTACTTTTGCAGAGGTAAACAACATCGCCGAAGCATTCGGACACGCTGCTACACAAGCACCACAACCAATACAAGTCGCTGCATCAAATGCATGGGAAGACTGGTCTTTTTCAATTGGAATTGCGTTGCCATCTTGCGCTTGTCCCGTATTCACAGATACGTAACCACCCGCTTGAATAATCCTGTCGAATGCTGAACGGTCAACCACTAAATCTTTAATAACTGGAAATGCTTCCGCACGCCAAGGTTCCACAACAATCTCGTCGCCGTCGTTAAAATGTCGCATGTGCAACTGACAAGTTGTTGTCCCTTGCATTGGACCGTGTGGACGACCATCAATAACCATATTACAAGATCCGCAAATTCCTTCGCGACAATCATGTTCAAACGCTACAGGCGTTTTCTTTTCATTAATCAATTGCTCATTCAACACATCCATCATCTCCAAAAAACTCATGTGCTCAGCCGCCTCGATGTTGTGCATTTCAAAATGTCCTTTATCGCTTGCGTTCTTCTGTCTCCAAACCTTTAATTTTAATTTCATTTTATATTGATTTAAAATTGTCTAAAAAATGATGATGGCTTTTTACTTGTAGCTTCTCGTTTTCAATTCTACGTTATCAAAAACCAATTCCTCTTTGTGTAAAACAGGTGGCTTTGAGGTATCCACCCATTCCCAAGCCGAAACGAAAGTAAAGTTTTCATCATCCCGTGCCGCTTCGCCTTCTGCTGATTGCGATTCTTCTCGGAAGTGACCACCACAACTTTCTTCCCGTTGCAGAGCATCCACTGCGAATACTTCCCCCAACTCCAAGAAATCTGCAACGCGTGCTGCTTTTTCCAACTCAGGGTTGAATTCCTCTTGCGTACCCGGCACAAACACATCTTTATAAAATTCTGCCCGCAATTCCGAAATCATCTTTTGCGCTTTATTCAAACCTTCTGCATTTCTTGCCATACCGCAATATTCCCACATGATTTTTCCTAATCGACGGTGGAAACTTTCGACACTTTGGTTACCTTTAATATCCAGAATGTTTTGCAAACGGTCGCGCGTTTCTTTTTCTGCTGCCACAAATTCTGGTAAATCTGGAGAGATTTTCGGTGTCCGAATTTCCTCTGCCAAGAAAGTACCAACCGTGTAAGGCAATACAAAGTAACCATCTGCCAAACCTTGCATCAACGCTGAAGCACCCAAACGATTTGCGCCGTGGTCACTAAAGTTACATTCTCCAGTTGCAAAAAGACCAGGCAGGTTAGTTTCCAAATTGTAATCTACCCATAATCCACCCATCGTATAGTGAACAGCAGGGTAAATTTTCATTGGCATTACATAAGGATTCTCTCCAGTAATCTTTTCGTACATTTCAAAAAGATTACCGTATTTCTCTGCGATGACTTTCGTTCCTAATGTAACAATATCCGCATCACTTGGATTGTGATTCCCCTGAGAATACGCAGCTGATTCTCCATAACGTTGAACCGCTGCCGCAAAATCCAAATAAACACCATGTCCCGTCGGAACAATTCCGTGCCCTTGATCGCATTCTATTTTGGCAGCCCGCGACGCTACATCACGTGGCACAAGATTTCCAAATGCAGGATAACGACGTTCCAGATAATAATCTCTGTCTGCCTCCGCAACATCCAAACCAGTCTTATGACCTTCTCGAATTGCTTTTGCATCCTCAATATTTTTCGGCACCCAAACTCGTCCGTCATTCCGTAACGACTCCGACATCAAAGTCAATTTTGACTGATATTCTCCAGACGCTGGAATACAAGTTGGGTGAATTTGCGTATAACATGGGTTTGCCATCAATGCTCCTCGCTTCACTGTTCTCCATGCTGCTGTCACGTTGCTACCCATCGCGTTGGTTGACAAATAGAATACGTTTCCGTAGCCACCTGTTCCCAAAACGACGCAGTGTGCCGCGTGTCGTTCTAATTCTCCAGTTAATAAATTTCGAGCAATGATTCCTCGCGCTTTACCATCAACCATGACCAAATCAACCATTTCGTGGCGATTGTACATCTTCACGTTACCCATTGAAATTTGTCGCGATAATGCCGAATATGCACCTAACAACAACTGCTGTCCCGTCTGTCCTCTTGCATAAAAAGTACGACTTACCTGTACTCCACCAAATGAGCGATTAGCTAATAATCCTCCATATTCCCGTGCGAATGGCACACCTTGCGCCACTGCTTGGTCAATAATATCGGTACTCACTTCTGCTAAGCGGTGAACGTTACCCTCGCGACTTCTATAATCTCCTCCTTTAATCGTATCGTAAAATAAACGCCAAACGCTATCTCCATCATTCTGATAGTTTTTGGCTGCATTGATACCACCTTGTGCCGCAATCGAGTGCGCCCGTCGCGGACTATCGTGGAAAGTAAAACACTTTACATTATACCCCAATTCGCCAAGCGTAGCTGCTGCCGAGGCACCTGCTAAACCCGTTCCAACGACAATCACGTCCAATCGGCGTTTGTTATTTGGTGCAACCAAAGGCATTTTACTACGATAATTCGTCCACTTATCTGCCAAGGGTCCTTCTGGTACTTTTCCGTCAAGTTTCATTATATTAGAATTTAGTGTATTAGTATAATGGTGTATTTCAAATTTGGTTCAAAATTATTTTCAACTATGAACAACGAAGAAATACAATGGAATAATGGCAAATCCTAATGGAATTAAAATCGAATATGCCAAGCCCAAAAATTGAATTAGTGGGGTATATTTTTTATGGTTTAAGCCCAATGTCTGAAATGAAGACTGGAAACCGTGTCGCAAGTGCAGTGCCAAGAAAAACATACACGCGACGTAGAATATCACAAATTTCAAATCTACAAAAGCAACAGAAACAAGCGCATATAAATCCGCTACAGCTGCACCTTCATAAACTACGTCTGGGACATCACCAATTTTCATTCTAAACCAAAATTGGTACATATGGATGATTAAGAAAATCAGGATAATTGTACCCAATGCCGCCATGTTTTTAGCAACACTTGCATTTGTATTCACTGCTTTTGTGTTGTTGACTGCATATCGATTTAGACCGGTTGCTGCCTTTTTATTCTGACTCCACAACACGATTCCTAAAACCGCATGTAAGAGAATGAAAAAGTACAATCCGTAAGAAGTGAACTTAATCAATGGATTGCTGGTCATGAAATCTGCGTACAAATTGAACGCTTCACCATCGTCAGAAACGAGCAATTGCAAGTTTCCGATAAGGTGTACCAACAAAAACGTGATAAGGAAAATACCGGTCAAACTCATGATGAATTTTTTCCCTAACGAAGAACTAATAAAATTAATAAACCAACCCATTTGGATGTTTTTTTTTGCGTTTGAAAATAGTCGAATGCTCGAATGCAACTACTTTATGATTTCTCGTATTTAAAATTATGGTTAATGAATGTCAAAGAAGTATTATGCAAATGTATCTATTTAAAGGAATTTTTCAAACATTGTTTGCTGACAAAAATTATTTAGAATGATTCCAAAAAAGGTCACTTATATGTAAAGTGCCTTACTGCAATCCATAATAAAATGTTACAACCAGCATTTTTTAAAACAAGAAGCTTTATTTTTCTCTTATCTTTGCAACCAATTCCCTAACAAAAAGCGTCTAATAAGAGTAATTTCTTTTTTAGGGATTTTAAAATTAATAAACTACGTATAATAACAAAGCAGTTTTTTCTTTTAAAAAATCTAAAACAACCCAGCATAACTGGGATTTTTTAGATTTTTTTAGGCTGTTTAAAAGGGAAAAGAACGAGTTAGGATGCGTAAGCTATTTATTTGCTAAGTCTCTTAATTCAAAAAATATAGAAATTGCAGAGGTATCACGAAGTGATACTTTTAGAAAGACCTCATTTTAATTTTAAAAATACACCGCATGAAATATAGCATTCTTTTCGCATTTAGTTTAATGATTTTTGCGTTTACTCAAGTAAATGCACAATTGGTCAACGATGAAAATTTAGTCCAATTCTCAGGAATGGTCTTGGACGGGACAAATCAGGAATTAATTCCCGTTCCTTATACCAATGTCTTAGTCAAAGGTAAAGGACGTGGTACGTACACTGATTTCGACGGTTTTTTCTCTATCGTTGCCGAAAAAGGTGATGAGATTGAGTTCTCCGCAATTGGTTATAGAACGGTAAATTTTGTAATTCCTGATTCTTTAGAAGACAATCGTTATTCCTTAGTGCAATTGATGACTCAAGACGCCGTGAATTTACCAGAAACGGTCGTTTTCCCGTGGCCAAGTAAGGAGCATTTTAAGTTGGAATTTTTGGCAATGGATGTTACCTCAAATCTACAATCCAAAGCAACTGCTAACACAGCGGCTGATATTTTAGCATTAATGCGGGAAGAAGTGATTACGGATGGCGTCGAAAATGCCAACCGCTATTTGCGTCAACAATCTCGAGAATACTACTATATTGGTCAAGCCCCGCCGATGAATATTTTTAATCCAATCGCTTGGAAAGGATTTTTTGATGCCTGGAAGCGAGGGGATTTTAAAGAGAAAAAGAAGTAATTTAAATATTTCTACTTTTAAGTAACATGTACTAATTAATCACTACGTGTTACTTAACATAAAAAAAGTGCCTGAAGGTTTGATAACTTTCAGGCACTTTTTTTTTAAAAACCAACTGTAACAAAAACGAATATTCAAACGTCTGACCCTTGTTGAACAATTCATCTAAAAAAATGATATTTCGTCAAAAAATTGACGCCCTCAATACCCTCGTTGATTATTTTTGTCAAAATTCTAAACAAAACACGTTATGCTAAAAAAAATCGCTTCCTCTACGCTATTCTTCCTTTTCTCTATCGCAACTTTTGCCTCAGGCGTCAAAGGAATAATCAAAGATAACAAAGGCGAACCATTATCATATGCCACCATTTTTGTCAAAGAAACGGGCAGCGGAACGGTTACAAACTCCGAAGGTTTTTATGAAGTCAACTTACCCGTCGGCGATTATACGGTCAGTTTTCAATATTTAGGCTATGAAACAGCAGTAAAAAAAATCAATATTTCTCGTTCGGCTAAAAAAGTCATCGACATCGTTTTGACTCCACAATCTTTAGAGCTGACCATCGTGGAAATTACCGACGGACGCGAAGACCCCGCCTATACCGTGATGCGAAAAACGATTGCCAAAGCCGCTTATCATCGTCAACAATTGGACAGTTATTCGGCGAGAGTCTACATCAAAGGGTCGGGGCGATTATTGAAATCACCAAAGCTCCTTAGCGGCGTCATGGAACGAGAAGGGATGGATTCAACGACTGCATTTTTGACGGAATCGGTGAGTGAAGTTAGCTATAAACGCCCCAATACATACACTGAAAAAGTGATTAGCATTCGGCAACAAGGTAACGCCAACGAGACGAGTCCGAATAATTATTTGAAAAGTAGTTTTTATGAACCACAAGTAGTAGAATCCGTGTCTCCGCTTTCGCCCAAAGCAATGGGTTATTATCGGTTTGAATTTCTGGGTTCTTATGTAGAAAATGGACATGAAATTAATAAAATTAAGGTGACTCCCAGAAGTCGCGGTGAAGGTGTTTTTGAAGGAACGATTAATATTGTGGAAGATTGGTGGAGTATTCATAGTTTGAATTTGAAGACCAATAAAATGGGTTTTGAGCTGAATGTCCAACAATTCTATGGACTGATTGACAACAAATCTTGGTTGCCCGTGACGCACAAATTTATCGTTGACATTAAACTTTTTGGCTTTAATTTTAAATACGATTACTTGGCAACATCAAGTGATTATAATATTGAATTGAATCCTGATTTGGACGTTGATTTCAAAATAATTGATGAAAAAATTGAAAAAGAAGTAGCGGCTGAAATGCAGAAAGAATTTGCGAAGAAGAAAGGAAACCCTTCCGAAAAACTGGATTTGAGCAAGGAATTAACGCGAAAAGACTTGCGAAAATTAATGAAAAACTACGAAAAAGAGGAACGCAAAGAACAGGAAGACCCGAAAGTCGAAAATATCACTTTTTCGGAAGTAGATAGTGCAGCCTATAATAAAGACACCGCGTTTTGGACATTAATTCGCCCGGTGCCACTCACGACTTATGAAGTCAAATCTTACCGAACAGCGGATAGTTTAACCGTTATCGCAAAGGCAAATAAAGAGGAAGGAAAAGAAACCAAATCAGCGAAGAAGAAGACTAAATTCGAAATTTTTGATATTATAATGGGTGGCAATTATAAAATTAATGACCGTACTCGTTTGATTTACGAAATGCCTGGAATACATTCTAACTTTAATACCGTCGAAGGCTATCATATTGGGACGAATTTGAAAATTCGCCACCGTTTGAAAGATGAGCAGGTCTTGAAAATTGGTGTAATCCCACGTTATAGTTTTGCTCGAAAGACCTTGATTGGAAAGTCTTATTTGGACTTAGATATTGGTGAAAAATATCGAAAAGGGAAGTTAAAAATTGAAGGCGGACGCTTTATTTCGCAAATCAATGAAAACGACCCGATTAATGCTTCTATCAATACGTTTTACTCTTTGCTTTTTCAGGATAATTACATGAAAATTTTGGAAAAAGACTTCGTAAAAGGGACGATTAAAAAGCGTGTTTCTGATAAATTAACGATTAATGTTGATGCGGAATATGCGAAGAGAAATCGTCTAAGCAATAGCCCTGAATTGAATCCGTGGTTTGGTAGCCGCGATGATTTCACACCGAATGCGCCCTTTAATGCGGAAACAGACATTTTTGAGACCATAGATAATACTACCTTCAACATCGAAGCTGGTTTGGTCTGGAAACCTTGGATTCGTTATAATTTAAATAACGGCAATAAATCGTTTTTCAATCGCGGCCCACAGTTTTTTGCCAACTACCGCAAAGGTTTCGTTGATTCCGATTATGACTTTTTGGAAGGTGGCGTTAAATATACTTGGAATCGTTGGGATGGCAGCGAATTGAACATTAAAGTAGCGGGTGGCGCATTTCTCAGCAACGACGATATTTTCTTGCCCGATTTCAAACATTTCAATGGCAACCGAACCGTTTTTGTGACTTCTGACCCTGTAGAAAGTTTCCGATTGTTAGATTATTATGCCCTGAGTACGAAGGATAAATATGCAGAGATTCATGCGCATCATCAGTTTAGAAAATTGCTGGTGACGCAGATTCCAGAAGTGTGGATGGTCGGTTTAAAAGAAAATTTATTTGCGAGCTATTTGGCGACGCCCTCCTCAAAAAATTATATGGAAGTCGGTTACGGCTTGGATAATATTTTTAAATTTTTCCGTATCGAAGCCGTCGCATCTTTTCAAGATTTTAAATATCAGGATTTTGGAGTGCGGATAGGAATTTCGACGGCGATTGGTGTAGGAATTTCTGAGGGGGAAGATGGAGAAGAAACAGAAATGTCAATAGGATTTTAAAGGGAAGTCAGAGGTCAGACCGAAAATCACATTTTCCGTCAGAAGTCAGAATGTTCTCAAATATCTTTCTGACTTCTGACGATGAATGATGGTCTGTCCTCTACTCTACTCTAACGTATCTGGAAAATAAAACTCATAATCCGCCCTTAAAATCGAGTCCATCAATAAAGAATCCATCTGCAAAGTATCCTGTGCCAAGGAGTCCGTCAACAACGAATTAATCAAGTTCGTATCACCCAATAGCAGCAACAAATTTATCAGCGGCGCAATGGGCGTCGTATCTTTAGGAATATCCACACGCGGCTGCCCAGGCTTCACAGGGCGCTGTGGTTTATTCGCCCGATTAACTGCCAATCGTGCCGTCGCAATCAACGTAGAATCGACAATCGCCGCCGCCGCTTCCAAGACATCTTTCTCACATTTTTTAGAGTAAGTATTGAACCAAGAGTCAATTTTTCGAATTACCCGTTCGTCCATCACGTCCTTTTTTGTCTTTCCTTTCGGTGCTTCACAAGCCACAAAAGATGCAGCAATCACCAATATTCCAAACAAAAAATTCCGAAAAAATTCCGTTCCCCACCGTCTAACGTCAACCGTCAACCGTCTACCGTTTCTTTTATTTTCCATTGATGCGTTCCATTTGTTTGCGAATTTCTTCCAGTCGTTCTGTCATAATTGAATCGACTGTTGCTTGCACGTTTTTATCAAAATTGAGTTCGCACAAACTATCGATGACGGGCTTCAAATAGTTGACAGAATCCCGATAAAGACTGTCCGCAAATTTGCGGTCATCCGAACTCAGCGTCGGTGGCGGTGGCTCGGTACACCTGGTTAAAAACAGCAGTAGCACCACGCCAAAACCCAGGATTTTCCCTCTATTTTTTTGTATCAAAAACATTCATTATTTTTTTCAAATTTGCTATCGGAAACGTCTGTAGGTTAGTGGAGTCTAAATGATAAAAAACCAAATTACGTTTCGTTCCATTTAAAATTGGAGCCAAGCGTTCCGCCGCATTTTCCAACTCGGATTGGGGACTACTTTCCAGACGAATTTCGTCGCCTTCGTATAAATAATAGCCTTTCAGGTAGTTGCTTTTTTTAATTTTAAAATGTGTCACATCTTCCTTTTCAAAACGACTCGTATCTACCAAATCTGTTGCTCGCAAATCATTTATCAATCGAATCATTCGACCATCTCGAAACAGCACCCCCCACGCAAAGATAGGCAAAGCAATGTCTAATTCTAATGGATAATTGCTAGCATTTTTTAAATATTGTTGTCCAATTTCATTATCCAAAATAGAATTCCTTGTTTCCAAATTATCCAAATCACCCATATTATAATACATCAACATGCCTCTATCGACGGGAGGAACGCCTGTTTTTTCGGCAAATTTTATCTGATGCAAACGAATCGTCGCGGAGATTTTGACTTCATTAGGCAATTGTTGTCTAATGCTTTTTATCAATTCAAAATAAGCCGTCTTCGTCGTTAACGTCCAATCGCAGTCGAGTTGAATTTCTTGAAAATAGAGGTTATTTTGTTTTGCAACAAAATTTATTTTAGACGCTATTTTTTTACTTAAATCTATAATTTCAGGCGGTGAAATATCTTTCAAGGTTCGATTGGTGATAAATACCGTTGGAATAATCGTTTTATTTTTTAAAATAACAGACAGAGAATCGCCGTAAATTAATGCTTTCGGAACGATTTGCCCATTTTCTTTATCGACGTCGAAAAATTTTAAATATAATTTTTGAATAGGGAAATCATTTAGGTATTTTTTTTCAAAATCAGATAAATCAACTTCAGTTTGCCAATGGTAAAGTGCGGGGGTGATGGGTGCTTTTTCTTTTTTTGAAAGGCAGGAATTTAATAGGCACATCGCTAATATGATTAACACAATGTAACCAGAATTTCTTTGACTTTTCTGGTGAAAAAAAAATGTATATTTTCTCTCGCTTATAAAAACAGCGCGCGCTGCTTGCTGCAGCACGGGTGGGGACTTGAGGGTAGAAAAAGGTTTTTGCAAACCTTTTTCTACCCTCAAACTCCCTTTGTTAAAATCACATGAGTTTTCAATTAAAATCAATATAAAATATTTTTAGTGAAAAAATTAAAAAATGGCATTCCAACTCCCGTCGAAATGCCATTTTAAAAACATCAGGCAAACCAAATGTCATTTTTTTCTAAAACAAGCTTTTGATTATATCCTCTTCCGAAATACCTTCTGCTTCCGCTTTGTAATTCCGAACAATCCGGTGACGCAACACATAGTTCGCAATCGCCTGCACATCTTCCATATCTGGCGAGTATTTCCCGTGAATTGCCGCATGACATTTCGCACCCAAAACAAGGTATTGCGAAGCCCGTGGACCTGCACCCCAAGAAATATAATCGTTCACCATTTTAGTTGCGCGTGGAGTATTTGGACGCGTTTTAGTCGCCAATGAAACCGCGTATTCCAATACATTATCCGCAATTGGAATCTTGCGAACTAATTTTTGAAACTCCATGATTTGCGCACCCGAAAGGATATTATTCAGCTGCACTTTTTTGTTCCCTGTCGTCCCTTTCACTACTGCAATTTCCTCTTCATACGAAGGATAATCCAATGGAATATTAAACATAAAACGGTCTAATTGCGCTTCTGGCAAAGGATATGTTCCTTCTTGTTCAATTGGATTCTGTGTCGCCAAAACGAAAAATGGCGATGGCAAAATGTGCCGCACACCCGAAACTGTTACCGACCGTTCCTGCATGGCTTCCAAAAGGGCAGCCTGCGTTTTAGGAGGGGTCCGGTTAATTTCATCCGCGAGGACGATATTCGAGAAAATCGGACCTTCGTTGAATTTAAATTTTCGGTCCTCTCCCAAAATTTCCGAACCCATAATATCCGACGGCATCAAATCCGGCGTAAACTGAATTCGTTTAAAATCCAAGTCCAGCACCTCCGAAATGGTACTCACCAAAAGTGTTTTCGCCAATCCTGGTACACCCACCAAAAGGCTGTGACCGTTACTAAATAAAGAGATAATCACCGTCTCTACCACTTTTTCTTGTCCGACGATGACTTTTCCGATTTCTTTTTTGAGGTCTCTGTAGGATTGCGCTAATGCGTCAACCGCTTTGACATCAGAATTTTGCGTTGCGTTCGCCATTTTATTTCTGTGTTTTTGGAAAATTTGTAGCTACTCAGATTTCGGGTTGGAAACCCAAAGGAACAGTCTTCTCGGATTGACAATCCGAGTTACTTGAATAGTTACGAAAATTTATCTTGAAGCTATTCTTTGAAAAAAAATCTGAATTGCTACGTGATTTTAGTTGCTTACTGCATATTCAATTATAAAAAATTGTCATGCGGCACTGAAACGCCGCAAATATACACATTGTTTTAAAAGTTTATAAATTTCAAGATTTGTGCCGAATAATTTAGCTGTTATCTTTTTGTTAAAAATGAAACTCCAAAATCAAAAAAAGCATTTATATTTAGTGACAAATTCACAAAAAAGCTATATTTTCGTTTTTAAGTCGCATCGCAATGATGCTTCATTTAACTTTGAAAGTTTAGTTCACTCAAAAAAACATAGATTTATTATGGCAAAATTTAAAAAATCCGGTAATCCATTCATGAAAGAAGAAGCGTTTAGGAATGCTTCTAACGATGTTTTGGATAGCGGTATGATTCAAGTCTCCGCAAATCGCATGACGGTTAGCGGGGCTGTCAATAAAACGTTCATTTTGATGGGTATTATGTTGATGACTTCCGTGGTTGGCTATGGGTCTCCAGGTTTGATGTGGGTCGGAGCAATTGGTGGCTTAGCTTTAGTGATTGGTGCTTCTTTCAAACAGCACTTATCCATGTACTTGGCACCTGCTTATGCTGCGTTTGAGGGACTGTTTGTCGGAGCAATTACGGCGATGTATGCCACGGCATTTGAGGGTATTATTATCCAAGCTGTTTCTTTGACGATTGCTATTTTGTTTATGATGCTATTCATTTATAAAACGGGCATTATCAAAGTAACCGAGAAGTTGAGAATGGGCGTCATGATGGCAACTGGTGCAGTTTTTATCGTCTATATGGCGAGCTGGGTTTTGGGCATGTTTGGCGTACGAATTCCATTTTTGCATGAAGGTGGCATGTTAGGCATTGGCATTAGTTTAGTCATTATCGGGATTGCTTCTTTCAATTTATTATTGGATTTTGACAATTTTGACAAAGGCGAAAAGTTTGGCGCACCTGCTTATATGGAGTGGTTTAGTGCAATGGGCTTGCTGATTACCTTGGTCTGGTTGTATGTAGAAATTTTACGTTTGTTGGCAATGCTGTCTTCTAACGATTAAAATAATTCGGATTTCTAAATCAAGAAATCACTATTTCAAAAAAGAGAGTCAAGGTAAATTTGGCTCTCTTTTTTAATTTTCACCACATAATTCAGATGGCATTTCCATAAGTAGGTGACCTTAAATAACTCATTCCACATGATATACGAATTCAAAGGCTTCAAACCCGTCGTTCACGAATCTTCCTTCGTTCACCCGCAAGCTGTTGTCACGGGCAATGTCATCATCGGCAAAAATGTCTATATCGGACCAAGTGCGGCGATACGGGGAGATTGGGGCGGTATCGTCATTGAAGATGGCTGCAATGTGCAAGAAAATTGTACAGTTCACATGTTCCCAGGTGTAACGATGACCCTGCATGAAGGGGCGCATATCGGTCACGGGGCTATCATTCACGGAGCTACCATTGGTCGGAATGTTTTGGTGGGTATGAATTCTGTTGTGATGGACGAAGTGGTGATTGAAGACGAGTGTATTATTGGTGCGCTGTGTTTTATCAAAGCTAAAATGCGCATTCCAAAACGCAGTCTCGTCGTTGGGAATCCCGCTAAAATCATCAAGGAAGTCAGCGATGAAATGTTGGCTTGGAAGACGAAAGGAACGTCACTTTATCAGCAATTACCCGGTGATTTGTATGAGAGTTTGAAACCTTGTGAACCCCTGCGGGAAATTCCTAAGGATAGGCCGTCACAGGATATTTTATTTCAGACTTGGGAGAAGATAAAGAAAGGGTAACTGGACATTTAGAAATTTGGAGGTTTGGAAATCCGAAAGTCTAAATTTCTAAATATTCATTCCTTACATTTTTTTCAACACGATTTGCTCTCCGTATTTCTCCGCTACTATGTCAAACATTTCTCTTAATCTTGGATATTCTGTCGGGTCAAATTGATATTGATTAAGTTTAAAAGTAGCAACCAGTTGAATGTTTTGTTCATCTTTTTCACTCACTGCATATCGAAATTTTCCTGCATTATTAGGCAAAGTCAAATTCGTCACTTCTGGTAGTTCTTCAATCGCATAACCTTCCGGAATCCTCAATTTCATCACAATTTGTTCTTGAATCGGATAAGCCATATCCACAGGAAAAAACCGCTTCTCCATTTTCAAATCATTCTCTTTAAAGTTAGAATAAAGAATTGGTGAAAAGTATATAAAATCCCCTGCCACCATTGCGGCTTCGGGAATATTTAAATTTAATTTTTCTCTGAATGGTTTATTCACATCGTCCAAATCCTTTGTTTCCACCAATTCAACACCTACTTCTGAAAAGTCCTCAAACCGTTCTGTCCAATGCTGACCATCTTGCTTTTCTATATAAGCGCGACGTTCAGGACGTGCATTATACCCAGAATACTTGGAATCTATCGTACCTGTCAATGTACCTTCAGCATCCAATGCCAATTCATAAAAAAAGGCATCTGTTCCCATTTGTGCATCAATATCAATCCATACTGCTTCGGGACTTTTGATAACAACCCCTCGATTATTCAAGGCAGCGACGGTCGGTAAATTCATCGGTCGAGTCTTTGTTGGCACATCCAAAACGCGTTCTTTTCCATCAATTTTCTTATACCATTTTACCATAATGGCTCAACTTATTTAATTTGTTTCACTTAGATGGCGTAGTTTTAAATAAAAATTGCTCGAAAAAGCGTTGATTCCTTCTATTCAAACGGGTTAATAATTATTTTGGAACCGTAAGATATAACTTTTTATAACAATTAAATAACAATCCTTATAGAAAATGCCTTTCTTTAAAAGAGAACCTTTCCTTACCTTTGCGCTTCAAAATAAAATATATGAAACCGATACTACTCAATGTCTGCTTACTTTTTTTATTGATAGGTTGCCAAAGTGATTCCAAATCCTCGCAAAATAATAGCACCAAAGCGCATCCAACGACGCCCGAAAGTGTAGCGCGATTGTGGCAAACGCATATTGATAAAAATGAATTTAATGCCGCCAAAACACTTAGCACAAATCGTGGTAAAGACTGGATTAACGGCATTCAATCCTTCCTAGAAGGAGAAGATATGGATGAACTAATCACCACGACCAATTTTTTAAATATGAACTGTGTAGAAAACGGAATGGATGCTTTTTGTGTTTATGTATTCAAAGGCGAAGAAGGGGATATTTTTCAAGATACTTTTTTTTTGAAAAAGGAAAACAATTACTGGTTCGTTGATATTCTTGAAGATGAAGGCGTGCCAACGGAGGAGGAATTGATGGAGTTTTTTGAGGAAGAATGACTTGGTTGATTGCGTTATTAAGTTGATTGATTATTTAGTTAACTTGGTAGCTACCATTAATTCTGCTCGCTTAAATAAACCTCGAACCCTCCTAATTAACCCAATCAACTAGATTAATCAATAATTAATACACTGTAAAATAAGTTTATTCGCATTTTTACAAAGGGAGATTGAGGGATAAAACGGTTTGCGAAAACCGTTTTATCCCTCAAAATTCCACCCGCGTTGCCGCAGGCAACGCGCACTATATTTCTTGAAGCTCGAAAATCTTACAATTTTCTCGCTTCTTAAATTTTAAACAAGCTTTTGTTACACGGTACTAATCAACTAAAAATGAAGATAGGCTTATTTTTCGGTTCATTCAACCCCGTTCATGTGGGACATTTGATTATCGGTAATTTTATGGCGACACAGACAAGTTTAGAACAAGTCTGGATGGTCGTTTCCCCACAGAATCCGCACAAGCAGAAGAGTAGTTTAGCGCGAGATTATGACCGTTTACATTTGGTGCAATTGGCGACCGAAGACAATCCAAAATTGCAGGCCTCTAACATTGAATTTGGCTTACCGAAGCCTTCTTACACCGTTGATACCTTAGCTTATTTGCAGGAAAATCACCCTGAAAAAGAATTCGTGCTCATCATGGGTAGCGACAATTTAGGGACATTTTACAAATGGAAAAACTACAAAAAAATCTTAGACAAGCACGAAATTTTCGTTTATCAACGCCCTCAATACGAACTCGGCGAATTGGCGAATCATCCCAAAGTCCAACTCTTTGAAGCGCCCTTGATGGACATTTCAGCGAGTTATATTCGCAAGTCAATCCAGGCGGGGCATTCGGTGGAGTATTTGGTTTCGGAGCCTGTTTTAAAGTCTTTGGAGAGTAGTAATTTGTATAAAAAGTAATTTTCTAAATCTCTTTTAAATAATCTTCCAAACGACCTATGTCCTTATTTTTTAAACCAACTAATTCAATTTCTATTTCCTCATTTTTCCCAACTTTGACGAGTAGAAAATTATCCTTCGCATCCACACCCATTCCGGAAGCAATCATTGAAACATTGCCTTTTTTTAAATAACAAATAGCGGGACTGTTTGGCACTGCACCAACGTCTCCAGCGAATAAAAAAACTTGATTTTCAACGCTTTCCAACAAAGGCAATATTTCTGATTGAAAATTCAACGTATCTGACTTGTTTTGGAAAGAATTAGGTTGACAAGTTGCCCATTTCGCATCCTCTTGCCACCAAATTAATTGATGGGCGAACATAAAGATATGCCGGTATTTATGAGCGTTCAATATTTGTTCTTTAAAAAAAATCAACTGTTCTTCTGAAATATTCCAATGGTCAATATTCGGGTCTAAGATTAAAAATAAGTCCTCGTTTTGCTGAAAAGCATAATAAGATTCTGGGACATATTTTTTGAATAATTGCTTATTGGAAACATCGTGATTGCCTCCCGCAATGTGAATTTTAGCATTCAAATTTCTTAATTCTTCCCAAACCGCAATCCATGATTTCTCATTAGCCGCACGAACAATATCACCCGTTAAAATACCCAATTGAAGTTTATCTTGTTGATTCAATCCGTCAAACTTAGCAACAAATGGTGGGTATAAACCAAGGTTTTTGGCATTTGGATTACCATAAGTGTGCCCTGCCACAAAAAAGGAATAGGAATTCTCTTCTTGATTATTTGATTCGCAGCTTTGTAATAAGAGACTAAGAACAAATAAATTTAGAAGGTATTTAAAACTAATAGTATTCATATTTGTCATTAAATAGATTTTAAATAATCAGGGAGTAAATATAACCTACTTTAGATAATTCAATTAAAATAGCTAATATTTTTTGATAGAGAATGTTTTTATCTTTGTGCAAGAATCGCTAAGATTCAACTATTCAAAAGTAAGGTTATTGACAATAATAAGATTTTAAAACTTAAATTTTTCAGTAAAACAATAATTGATTTCAGCAAAGGTTTTAGTGTTGAGGTTTTCTAATAGAAGTTGTTTATAAACGAACAATCACTCTACTATTTTAAATAAAAATTCATGATTAAAATAAAAATTTTACTCTTCACTTTTTGCGGTCTTTTTTGCACAGTTTTAGGGCAAGCACAAACGACAGACTTGGCACTCGGACAGTGGAAAGCACATCTACCTTTTCGTAAAGGTTTGCATGTCACACAAAGCAATACGGATATTTACTTTTCGACTGAAGACGCTGTTTTACGACTGTCAAAAGATGGGACGGAACAGGAAAAACTGACTAAAGTTGAAGGACTTAGTACCGTTGGTGTACGCACGATTACATATAACAAAGGAGGCGGTGTATTGGTCGTTGTTTATAACTCCGGAGTGATTGATTTGCTAAGCGATGAAGGCATTTTGACGGTATTAAACATTCCGCAGAGCGAGATTATTTTGGGTGAAAAAATAATTTACGATATGTTTATGGCAAATGATTCGATTGCCTATTTGGCAACCAATTTTGGTATTTCAAAAATGAATATCCATACAGGAAAATTTCCAAGTACGACCAAAACACCGCTGGCAATTGAGTCCGTTGTCATTTATAATAATGCCTTATACGCCGGTACAGCGGAAGGAATTTATACTGGAAAGTTGGATGGTAGCATCAACATCGACGATTTTAACAATTGGACTTTTTTAGGGGACTCACAAGGTTTTCCAATCGAATATTCGACCCGTTCACAAGCCGTGTTTAATGATAAACTGTATTTTGAAGCGAATGACTCTGTATATGTTTATGATGAGAACATGGCTTCCTGCGTTGATTTTCGGGAAGGTAATAAAATCAATTTCTTGACGGCAGAAGGGACAAGTTTGCTCATTGGCTATGAAAATTTAAGCACGGTTAATAGCAGTCGAGTTGTCTTATTAGATGCCGCAAATAATTTTACCGAGACAGCAAGTCTCTGTGCCCAAAAACCACAATATGCTATCGAAGATGAAGCAGGAGGTGTTTGGATTGCAGACCGATTTAGCAACTATAGACAATGGACACCAGGTAGCTCATCTTGTAATTATACAGAAATTGATTCGCCATTTTCCAATAAAGCTAGTGAGATTCAAGTTCAAAATGGACAAGTCTGGGTCGCGGCAGGAGGTATTGATTTATCGAATAATAGTGGCTTGGGTACTAATGATGGTACATTTTCCTTCATTGATAGTGAATGGCAAGAGTACAATAAATTTAACGTGCTAAGTCAAACTCAAGGCAACGGTTTTTGGAATGATTTAAATACACTCGCTATTCATCCTGAAAATGGTACAGTGTATGCGGGTTCATTCGATAGTGGTATCGCCGTTTTTGACAATGAAGGCAACTATCAATCTTTTTTTGATAAAAGTAACTCCTCCCTTCAAGCCGATGTTAATTCTTCTAATGATACCCGTGTTGGTGGTCTTGCCTTCGATGATGAAAATAATTTGTGGGTGAGTAATAGCCGAGCAGATAACCCAATTTCCGTACTTCGGAATGACGGTACCTGGAAAAATTTCACCCCTCCATGTACTTCTGATGAAACAACTCGGAACATGGCAATTGATGCGTTTGGCTACAAATGGTTTGCCTTAATGAATGCAAGTTTAGGACTTTTGGTATTCGATGAAGGTGACCTCAACGACGATACTGACGACCGCTGCATGGTCATCACTACTTCTAATTCTAACCTCCCCACCAATGAAGTTCGCGACCTTGCGCTTGACTTAGATGGCAATATGTGGGTCGGTACAAAGAAAGGGGTCATTGTTTTTGAATGCAATGTATTGGACAATGATTGCCCGGGATCATTGCGAATTGTGGATGAAGATAATTTTGGTGCATTTCTTTTAGAAGAAGAAGACGTATTGAGCGTGGCGGTTGATGGCGCGAACCGAAAATGGTTTGGCACAACCAACGGCATTTTTGTACAATCTCCAAGTGGCGAAGAGAAAATTGCCAATTTCACGACTTCCAGTAGTCCACTTTTTGACAATACGATTCAAGATATTGCTTTTGATAATATAACAGGCGAAGTTTATATCGGCACTAACGAAGGTCTGCAAGTTTATCGAAGTGATGCAACCTCAGGTGGACCGACACATGCCTCGAATGTCAATGTATTTCCAAATCCCGTCCGTCCTGAATATACGGGACAAATTGCCATCAGTGGCTTAGCAGAAGACGCCGATGTCAAAATTACGGACATCAGTGGTTTGCTCGTTTATGAAACGACGGCCTTGGGTGGTCAGGCAGTTTGGGATGGCAGAGATTATACAGGTCGAAAGGCAAATACGGGCGTTTATTTGGTTTTTTCGACGAGTAAATCGGTCTCGAATCCGAATACGGCGGTGGCGAAGATTTTGTTTATTAATTGATTCTATTTAGTTTTTAATGGAAGGGCTGATTTAAAAATCGTCCCTTCCATTTATGCCATATCTACTCTGCTTTTAAAAAAATTGTAAGCCTTTTTCGCATTTTTTCCTTTCTAAATTCCAATAATTCTCCCTATCTTTCCCTCATTAAGTCATGCGTAAAAAAAATCAAGATGAAAAACGTTCTCTCGGCAGCAATACTGCTACTTGTGCCACTATTTACCTTTAGTCAAACCGATACTATTCCAAAATCTGCGGTTCTTCACGGCAATAACATCAGTGCAATTGTCAATTCCAATGGGCTATTGTTCCACGATTTAGAAAATGGGGAAGGTGGATTTACCCACGATGACTATCCAGGGATTCCGTTGATAAAATCGGTGGGGTTTTGGGCGGGTGCTGTTGACCCCGGAGGAAATTTGAAAGTATCAGTAATGGATTCTCGTGAAAATGGAAGACGAGATTTTATTCCTGGTTATCTTGACATCAATGACTTTCCTGGTAAGGACTTTAATTATGTTGCCAAAGTTTCAGGAATAGAAATTCAATCTCATTTAGGAGACTATCATAGCAACGGAATAATTGATTTTCCAATCTCATCAATTTTTCGCTGGCCAGGTGCTGGGAATCCACATTTTGAAGCCTATACAGGAATGACATTACCTGATTTCACAGTATTAAATTCAGCTCCTTTTTATGATGAAAATTCTGATGGAATTTACGACCCTATGGACGGAGATTTTCCTTCTAACGGAATAAACAACTCTTGCTATCAATATGATATATTTCCAAATGAATTACTTTGGACGACTTTCCATGATGTAAAATTTGATGCGATTCCTTCCAACCACAAATTTTTAAACATAACAATACAACCAACAATTTTCTCTTATAATTGTAGTCAAAACGATGTTTCTAAAAATACTGTTTATGTCAATTACAGAATTATACATACTGCCGACGAAAGTATTGATTCCTTGTTTTTCGGATTAAATATTGATTTTGATTTAGGATGTCCTCTTGATGATTATCTCGGAGTCAGTCCAGAGAACGAGTCGGTTTACGTATATAATGCATCTGAAATTGATGAAGATTGTGATAATTTTTCAGGACTTAATGCGACTGCACCAATTTTATTGTGTGATTTTCGAAGAGCTACATTACGTAGTGTAATCCCTCAAGACAATAATGCCCCTTTTCCTGGTATGCAATATCCAAACAGCGATATTGAGCATTACAGGTATTTATCAGGAAGTTGGAGAGATGGTAGTCCTATAGAATTCGGGGGAGATGGTTATCAAGAAGGAACATTTCCAACTGATTTTATTTTTCCAGACAATCCAAATGACCTAACAGGTTGGTCTGATGCTATCACTACTGCCATTCCAAATGATAAGAATTTCCTTGGTTCTTCTGGTAATTTGAGCCTACAACCCGGGAGTATTACGAATGTAATGTACGTTTTTTCAGTTGTTCAAAATACACCGATTGATTCGTTATATTCAACCTCTTATTACGACCAATATTATGATTATTGGGCAAGAAGTTGTGATGCGGGGATTGAGCCTTGTAATCAATTTACTAATACGGAAGAATATCCTATAGTTCAAAATTCAACATTTACACTCTACCCCAACCCAACTTCCAACCTCTTAAACCTTGACTTTAAAACGCTAAAACGTCCAAATAACCTCAAAATATTTGACCTTTACGGAAAAGAATTATGGACACAAGAAGAAGCTAAATATACCCAAACGATTGCCATTGATTGGTTACCTGCTGGCGTTTATTTTTTAGAAGCGAATTTTAGTAAAAATAGCGCTCGCGAAAAATTTATCGTTGTAAAAGATTAGAAAAACAAGTTGCCTGAATGAAATATTTCGGGCAACTTATTTTTTTCAAAAATCACACAAATGCCCATTCACCTTCAACCACTTCTCCTTTTCTTGATAATCAGGCATCGCCTGCTCCACAACCGCCCAAAAACGATGTGAATGGTTCATTTCAATCAAATGTGCCAACTCGTGAATAATCACATAATCAATCACGGCTTGGGGCGCAAAAAGTAGGCGCGTAGAAAGGTTGATATTCGTTTTGGAAGAGCAGCTGCCCCAATTGGTTTGATTGTATTTCAACTTAACACTACGGATTTCTTTTTGAAAAAACTCGTCATTTAAATCTAAAACACGCTTCGTCACTTCCGCTAAGAAATCCTGTGCGACGATGCGACTCAATAAGTGCTTAATCGCTTTTTGCAAATGCAACTCGGTATCTTTATCAGACAGTTTTAAATGAATTCCCTTGTCTTTTAACTTAGCACTATGTCCTTGATTGCCCGTAAATTCTAATTTTAAAATATACTCCCGACTCCCAACTTTCAGCACATCGCCCGTTTCATGATTTTTTCCGAAAAAACGTTTTTTGAGGCTTTCTTTTTTTGAAAACTGCAATTGAACCCATGCTTCAAAACGCTCCATTTGTTCCGTTTGTTGCGTTTTTGTCAACACCGTCGGCATCCGCATAATCGCGCCGCGCTTGCCGATAGAGAAGCGTATACTGCGCCGCCACTCCCGATGAATCGTGACGGGGAACCTTTTTCCATCAATAGGAATCATCGTTTTCTCAATCGTTTTTTTAATCATTATTTCTTCTAGTGTTGGTGCGTATTTTCACAGACTTTATTCTTCATCGGTGGCGACAAAAAGATGCCAATGCTTCCATAAACGCCATTTGATTGATTTAATTTAGTCTCCACATTCGTTTCCGTATTGTCCACATCAACTTTCAAATTAATCGCATATCCTGCATTGGCTTCCATCCAAAGCCAGCCTTTAATCCGCTGCTTAAAAGTCAATGTAGTTTCTACACCTGCACGCCGAAGATGAAAAATATCAATTTTTTCTTCCTCCATATTTTGTACATCCAAAGAGTAACTTCGACTCGCAAATTGCGGACCAAACAACAACATACTACCGTTTCTAAAATTACGGCGAACTTTAAAACTTAGGGGAATCGCAAATTCAATTCCCCATTTATCATTATAAGTACGGTTCAGAAAACCGAAGGGTAAAACATTTAAATTTCGGAAACTTTTAGAATACATCAAGCCAAATCCATATTCAAAATTTTCACTTTTTTTAATTCCAAAAACACCAACGCCGCGATAGGTAGCGTAGCGGTCTTGTCCCGTAGAAAACCCAGAATAGTTACCAGAATAAGAAACGCCGAATCGAAAAGAGGTATAAAGTCTGTCATTCAAGGGTTTTGAAATATAAATTGCTGCTGCTGTCGTTTTTAAATCTCGACCATCAATGCTTGCATAGAGACTGGAATGACCAACATCACTTGCATCGAAATTAAACTCCTCAATCATGTACCGAAAACCAATCAATAATTTAAACCCTGGTTTGATGATAATTGGAATTTTCAACTTTGAATTGAATCGTATGTTATTTTCGATTTTTGCCGTAGAAATATCGTCGTTTTTAAAGGTGTAATTCGGTTGGATTCGGTAATCTAACAACATCCCTTTCCCTGGAGATTTATTCAAAACACCAGGCTTGCAAAAATTGACTTCTCCGTCAATAATAAGCGTTTCTGAAATTTCCTGCGCAAAGGAAAAATGGGCGATAAAAAGAAAAAAGTAGGCAAGGAAAGATTTCATGTTCAATTTTTTTTTAATCTGGGCATTATTCTTTAAAACAAATGAAGTTATGGCAAAACGAATCAATCTAATGTATATTTTCATCAAAAGTAGAAATTTTTAATTTGAATCTTAAATAATTGCTAACTCAAATTTTAATTTTTAACAAAAGAAGTCATTTTCAATACAAAAAAAAGGCTATGCCTTGTTGTTAGTATTTTATACTTAATTAAAATATGTTATTTATAACTATGATTGTTATGTTTTATTATTATTACCTGATTGGAACTGCCTTTTCTCTGTCTATAATAGGGAAAATTAATGTAATAATGCAACACAGTATGTCGCATTTAGGACCGCATTTTCCCAAAAAAAATAATTTGGTACTGACTTTGATTTGTACATTAAAAATAATTGTTTATTATTTTAAGAGAAGAGACAATTAACAATAGACTTTATTTGCAAAAATAATCTATATGCACGCACAAGAGAAATAAAGCGCAAAAAATGGATTATATAAAAATACGAAGTCACCCAGAAAGTTTCCAATCACTCACATCTGTGACAGTTGAGGAATTCGATGAAATGTTAGCCTATTTTGAACGAGAGATTAAATGGGAATTCCGATTAAATTCTCGT
>JBLHWU010000033.1:0-37266 GCA_047629355.1 Saprospiraceae bacterium
CAACGCTTTTGTTGAACTCATATGGAGAAATGGTTGAAACGATTTGACTAAAAACAAATTTTCCCTGATTCATGGCTATGTTTCTTGCGAAATAACCAAATTTCAGAATCAATTGAAATCAAAAAATAGAAAAACCTTTGTATCTTGCTCAATAACAGCAAGTTGCATCATATTTTTTTTTCTTAACGCAACACTAATGATGTTGAGTATATAATTCGAGAATGTTGAGAGCAGTTTGAGGCGAAGGAATGACATCATCATAGTAATTCTGTAAATAAAAAAATAAGGTAGATGAAAGAGAAGTATTACTTCCAATTGTCAAAACGGTTGATGGCTCTAAATTATCATTCAAAATATCGTCTAAATGATTAATTAACCAATCATTTACTAACTGTTCATTACGGCTATTGTTTAGTAATTTCCAGTTTTCTTTATTTTCATTTAATGTGCTACCACCACTGCCATTGGTAGGGTTTGGCGGTCCATTACCTCCGTATAATTGAGTCCATAAGGCATTAATAAATACCCAATTGAAGCCATAAACTCCCGCTTCTGCTACTCCTTCGTCTAATGTATTTCCACCATTAAGACAACAATCATGTTCAGCTTGTGATTAGTTTCCCCCTTCATTACAGAAGCAATGTGAGCCTGTATCACCGGAAGGAGCGAACCCAGCACCATCTATCGTGTACCAAGATGCTGCTCCATTACAGCCATAACTACGATTTTGCACTTCCATATTTTCCTCATCCCCGTTGCCTCCAAAAGTACTGTTCTGCGTTTGTAAATCATACAAATTAAAGAGATTAGCAAAATAGTTAACAGTTATCATGCCTGAAGTTAAATCTAAGTTCTGTAACGTTTCATTAGACTTTATGAATGGCGACTCTGGATAATTCGCAAACTATTGATTATCAATTATTTGCAATTCTAAAAAAGATACTCATTCATAAAGTCTATTATATGTTTTTAATTGTACTTGAATATAAAGCGTCTCATTATCTGTCGATAAAAAAGCAAGAACAGCAGTCAATTCATTGTTTTGATAAAAAGGAATACTGACATTAAATAACTCTGAAAATTCTTTGGTAGTCGCACATTCCCAACAAGGCATTCCATAATCAGCTACCCAGTTATCTAATTCTGGGTCTTCATTATCCAACTCATAAAGAATCTGACTGGCAATATCTGCTTCAGGTATAACCTCTCTTGATTCTATACCCTCAGATGTGAAAAATGCTCTCATCAAATCATTTCGGTAGCTTCGATTAGCTATCGCTTCTGCTAAATCTTCATAAGTCAACCTCTCCGTTTGCATAACTTCACTATCAGACTTAAATTCCTCTTTTTTATCTTTTTTACACGAAAAGACCAGTAGCGCAAAAGGCTACTAGACAAAAATACTTAAAATATTTCATACTAAAAATGGTTTTGAGTCTCAAATTTGGAAAAACCAAAAGAGCGCATTATTAAAAATAGTTGAGATGTTTTTAATTATTTAAAGAACCAACCATTCATTTTTACAGTTGGTTAAATAAATTATTATCGGCGTCACAACCTACAATCTTATCATGTTCATTATGAAGCAAAAGGTAACCACCAAAAGTAAATTCTTTCAAAAAAAATTAGACGAGACAAAGAAATCGAAGGTTTAGCACCGTAAACGCTCACTAAGTAACGATGGATGTGCTAAAATTCAAGGACCAATATTTTTTCAACAACCACAAACAGCAGTAAGGCGAAGCAAGTAGTGTTTCTACGCATCATCATTATTCAGATAAGGTTATTAAACTTTACGAGCGAGAAGTTGAATGGCTCAATACGGAGAATAAAGCGCTGAAAAGAGAAGTGAAAGCATTGAGAAAATAAGTGATTATCTATAATTTTTAAACTTTCATTATCGGTATTAGAAACCCCAAAGACAACTGCTCGGTTTGGAAAACCAAGTTACTTGAATTTAAAAAAAGGGTTTCCCACAATCAAATGGAAAACCCTTCTCTATTTTTAAAAACTAATCAACAACAAAACCACCCCGTCTACCGTAAGCCGTCTGCCGTCAACCGTCAAAATTATTTCGTCAAAATCAATCGCTCATAATGCGACTGACCTTCAATGATTACCCGTACAATATACATACCTGCCGCCTGATTGCTCAAATCGAAATCTTGCGAAAGCTGTGTCGTTTGACGTTCAGCAACCGCTTGAATGATTTGTCCCGTTACATTGAAAACTTGAATGTCCACATCAACTGCACGGTTCAATTGCAAGTTCAACGTAGCCAAGCCAGAAGTTGGATTTGGTGACAACACAACATGCTGAATCACTTCCACTTCACTTGCACTGACAACTTCTTCCAATAGATATCCACGTACATCCTGACAGCCCAAAGCGTCCGTTACCGTGACAATATATTCGCCCGCATCCAAGTCGCTAATAACCGAAGTATCATCATTCGTATTCCATTCAAAATCATAGGGTGGCGTTCCAAACATTGGACTAATATCAATCGACCCGTCATTGCCAATACCGATTGTTGGATTGTCAATATTTGCCATCAAACCTAAGTTTGGAGGACAACCCAATATATTAATATTGTCAAGGTCTAACCAATAATCACTGCCCGCATGGTTACCAACAAATCTAAAATTAAGCGCACTTCCTGCATAAGCAGATAAATCCACGAATCGAGTCGTCTCTTCGGCAGAGGTTATGTGATTGGTATTGTCTACGGTATAAATCGTCGTCCAAGTATCCGTACAATCTTCAGAGACTTGTACATCCAATGTATTGTTACCGATTTCTAAGCCAACTGCGCCCGCCGACCAAATCGTATAACGATAATCGAAACTTAGCGAATCTCCATCGTTGATTGGACCATAACGTTCTGTAGTGGTCGTAAAAGTAGAACCACCAATAAATAAATTACGCCCAAGCACAACTGTTGAATTATTGTGCGCACCGTCAGCATAAATAAATCCATCCGTTGTCCAGCCTTCAGGTACTTCACTGTCTTCAAAACCTTCCATCAATGGCAATGGGAAAGCCGTCACCACTTCGATACGCAAAGTATCGTTGCTGCTATTGCTATCTCCGTCCAAATTAGTCCATGCTTCGATTAAATAAAAGCCAGGCTGAGAAAAATCGAAGGTCGTTTCAAAGTCAACCAATAAAGTACTGTCATTACCAACTACGCCCGTAAAGAAACCATCATTTGGTGGCGAAACGGGTGCCAATACACCATTGACTGCGAAGAAATATTCAAATAAAGACTGCGGGTTCTGACCGAAATTGGTCAAACCAACTGTTACGATTTCATTTGCCGTCAGGTTACAACTTTCATTCGTTGGATTAGAAATAATGCCGATTCCAACATCGTTTAACCAAAGTGTTTGGAAAGAAATTGGTCCAAACGTTTTACTGGTATCTGCGTCGCAATCCGTCGTGATGTAAACGTTATACCAAGTGTTTTCTTCCAAGTTATTCATTTGGAAAGAAGAGATGGTGTTGCCGAGCGTCGCACTAATTCCCGTACCTAAAGTAAAACCTAAAGTACCATATTCTACAATATAGCTTGCGGTCGCATTGTCGTCACTCATCCACTCTACCGTTGCATTATTAGCATTGACATCCTGCATAAAACCATCCAAAATAATCAGACAGTCATTTGGTAAGGCAGAGACAGTTGTCGTAAAAGTAATCGGACCGACGGTCGTACTCAATCCGGCGCCACCACCACAATCAACTGTTACATAAGCATCGTAAGTAACGCAAGGATTTAAACCTTCCAATTCTAAAGAGTTAGTCGTAGAACTAGCCGTCAATCCTGCGCCTACAGGAAAACCTGTTGGACCATATTCAATCACATAATTCATCGCAATATCCACACTTTCCCAAGTAAGCAAAGCGGTAGAATCCGTTAATGTGCCTACTTCAAAAGTGGTAATTGGAGAAGCCGCCGGACAATCTGGGCAAAAAGCAACCGCTGTAAATACCGCATCTCCCTGATCTGGATTTGGACCGGCAGTATACAAAGGAATCGCGTCAGAATCAGATAGTGTGTAGGTATTGCTAAAACCACTAAACCCAACCTGCGTATATCCAATAACTACGTCAGAACCAACCAATACTGGAATAGTAAAAATTTCATTAATCCCACTATTTTCTAAACAGTTAAGCGTATATTGAGTCGTTACATTATTAATCGTAACAGAAACAAACGAGCCGTCCCAACCTTGATTGCCAAAACCACTATCGTTCAACTCTAAGATATAGTTACACATTCCCGGAGGATTCACAAATCCCGTTTGGAAAACGATTGGTCCAATTGCGACTCCATCTTCCATTGCACAATTCGCAAAAATATACACTTCATATAAGGTGTTTTCTGACAAGCCTGCAAAGTCGAAAGAAGTGCCAGTTGCATTTTCTACCGTTCCCCCTCCTGGAGTAAATCCTTGAAGTCCCCACTCTATCGTATAAGCCAATGCAGAATCCAAGCCCATCCAATTCATCGTAACAGATTCTGCCGTAATATCCGTGAATGTAATAAGTTCTTCGTCCAAAGCTGGACAATCTGGACAAACTGCAGTTTCTGTATAAACAATGCCTAAGGTCGGATTTGGTCCATCCGAAAAGAGATTAATGCCACTTGGGTCAAGCAATTCGTAAGTAATTTCATTTTGAAATCCACCAGTTTGATAGTCTAATTCAATTGGCAAACCTTCAAAAACAGGAATTTGAAAAGTTGCAAAAAATCCATCATCGTTAATACAATCATCGATGATGGTATAATCCGTTGAAATGCCATTATGCGTTATTGTCAAAATTGAGCCATTCCAGCCATCACCAAAGGAATCAAATAAATTTAAAGTGTAAGCACAACTTTGCGGAGGATTAATAAACGGTGTTGTAAAATCTACTGGACCAACTGCAGGACTTAAGCCATCAGTCGCACCACAATCAGCGACAACATATACATCATATTGAGTGATTTCATCCAAACCCATTATCGTGGTGGTCAAATCAGTCGTCGTTATCGTCGTACCGCTACCTGGTGTAAAACCAGCAGGACCATATTCAACTATATAAGACACCGCCGTCGGTGCAGCCATCCAAGACACTTCCACTGAACTCGCTGTAATGTTATCTAAAGTCAAATCGGAAGGTGGCGGACAAGTAAAACTAGTCATAAACATAGTTGGACCTAAATTAAAACTAAGTCCATCCGCACCGCAATCTGAAAGAATATAAAAGGAATAATTCGTCAATTCGTCTAATCCCGTCAAGGAAGCGGTCAAATCAGCCATCGTAATCACAGTACCTGTGCCTAATGTAAAGCCAGCTACGCCATATTCTAAAGTATAAGAAGTGGCGTCTGGTGCTGCATCCCAAGTCACTTCCGCAGAAATACCAAGGATATCGGAGACGACTATATTAGATGGAGGAAAGCAATCCACATTCGACCCACAAGGTAAATTATCACCAGGGTGTCCAATACCGCTTGCTGCCGATGTGGTAATATCCCAACCAGAGTCATCCACAACCCCCGAAGCTCGGAAGACAAATGTCAGGCAACCAGTAGGATTTGTGCCAGTGAAAACAGTATTTGTCAACGCAGCGAAAGTTGCTTGGTTCACTTCTGCACCTAATCCATAAGCCTCAGAATTTCCATCACCAACTCCATCCGAATTGTTGAATAATTGCAGTCCAGCGTTCGCTGGGTCATCCAAAATTGTTGAAGGAAATTCGACATTGGCAGGGTTGTCAATATCCAAAATAACGAGCCAATCAAATGAGGAGAACACACCAAAACTCGTCATTTCAGCCGTCATCGCACTGCCGTCAGGCGTACAAATTGTCGTCGTCGTTACACAGTCACAATTTAAATAGTTGCCTGCTGCCCCTTCGACTGCATTATCACCACCCAATCCTCCAAAATCTGTAAATGTAGCACCTGAACCTGCTAAGAGGCATTGCACTTCCCCTTCATTTGGAGTAACTTGTGCTACTGATTTTTCTTGCCAAAAAAGCATAGAAAATAGCAATAGACAGGTTGTGAAAATTCTGTTTTTGAGGAAAAAAGTCGTCCCAATTCTTTGGGAATGATAAGTTATACACAAAAATTTCATAAAATATTGGGTTTGTGGAAAAGAAAATTTGACAGGAAAACCATTAGGCAGTCCTCACAATTTAATTGAACTAATTTTCACTAAGTAACGATAAAAAAATAACTTCCTGATTTTCCAAGTAATTATTTTGCCCTTACTTTTTAAACAGTCATTCTATATAAATAACGTCTATTTCAAAAATCAACATCTTTTGTCATTTCGACCGAAGTGAAGAAAAAGACCAAAATAATGGTTATCAAATCGTGAACTTACTCTTTCATCGTTACTAATTAAGAATTTTAGACGCCATCATTTTCACAAAAGACATCGCCTATCTTTCTATTTTTTTAAATAGTTTTTTTTAAGGATGGCTAAAATTATAAAAAAAAATATAAAACCTACTTTTTTATCTTGCATTCTACTTCTATTTGTAGTGAAAGTTGGTCACATAACAGCGAATTACCTAAACCTTTTAATAAATTGACTGTTTCGACTACTGAATTAAAGCACTTCATAAACTTCTTAAATCACTTTTTTTTTAAAAAATTGTTTATAAATGGCAATTTATTCCATCCGTGACTTGGAAAAACTCTCTGGCATCAAAGCACATACCCTGCGTGTTTGGGAGCGACGCTATGGAATTCTTCAACCTAAAAGAACGCAAACCAATATTCGATATTATCTTGATGAAGATTTGCAACTTGTTTTGAATATTGCTTTACTAAATAAAGGAGGTCTCAAGATTTCGAAAATCGCAAAAATGACGGTGCAAGAAATTGCCATTGAAGTTGGGATGATTTTAGAGGATAATCCAGATAATGAAATACAAGTTGAAGCAATGACTTTAGCGATGTTAGAGTTGGATGAGATAAAGTTTGACCGAATTCTCGAAGTCAGAACACAAAGAGACGGTTTTAAAAAAACAATGCTACAGCTCATTTATCCTTTTTTGGAAAAATTGAGTCTATTGTGGCTAACAGGATCGATTAAGCCTGTCCACGAAAATTTTGTTACCCACTTGATTCGTCGAAAATTGATGGTTGCGATTAATGATATTCCGTTGAGTCGGTCGCGACACAACAAGCAGTTTTTTCTTTATTTGCCGCCAGGTGAAAAACAGGAGTTAAGCTTACTATCTATTCATTACTTACTTCGAAAAGAAGAATATTCTGTTGTTTATTTAGGAAACAATACGTCGATAGTTGATGTAAAAGACGCTTACGAGATTAAGCATCCTAACTTTATTTTTACCATTATTACAGAGACTTTTACGAAAGTTCCAGTTCAACAATATGTAGATTCTTTAGTTACAAACTTTCCTGAAAGTCAAATTTTATTGACAGGATATCAAATTGCTGCGCAAGATGTTAAGGCAGCAGAAAACGTTTCGTTATTTTATAGTTTAGGAGAATTCTTAGTTTTTTTAGAAGAATTAAAATCAAACTAAGGAACGTTACATTCCTTTAATTCTCCGAAATACCCGCGCAAAATCATTCACTTCTTTGTTTACTTTCCATCGATGCCAAAGTTCTCCACCAATCAATGCGCCCATCGCTGTCCCAAAAAGTATATTCCTTAAAATAGCTGTTTCACCATGAATTGTATGAAAAAAATTGCTGATAATCAAAACGTCGGCACAAATAACAACGGCAGTCGCTAACAAAAGAAAAATACTGATGGCCCTACTTTTTGCGATAAAATCGGGTTGCTTTCGCCGCAAACATTTTTTTAAAAACAGGAGAGAAAGTCTATCTTTAGGATTCATCTTTATCAACTCCCGTAAGATGTGGTCGGCTCGTTCTAAATCAAAAGTATGATAACAAGAGGCTGCTTTTTGAAACAATAATTTGTGAAAAATATCAGTTTCCTGATGCATTTTGACATTATTCATCACCGACGCTTCTATCGCCACATCGACCATCAATAAATGCTTTTGATATTTGCCCAATTGAAAAAGGGAGTCAACAAAAACTACCAAAATCTCAAAATATTCCTGAAAATCTAATTCGCGAATTTTTTGCTCATGCTCATCGTAATAACTCGTGATTGCTCGATATTCTCCAATTTCAATCTCTTTGAAATCGCGATAAACTTTCGTGTGGTATGTCGATTTAGAATAATTCATTTCATGGATAAAATTTAGACGCTTTAGGGAGTAGGAAATAAATAACCTACTACTTCGCTTCATAAATAACTGACGATTATAATGATGTTTTAAAAAAGGGAGTTTGAGTGGTAAAACGGTTCCTGCAAAACCGTTTTATCACTCAAACCCTTACCCGCGTTGCCGCAGGCAACGCGCACTATTTTTTATTGGAGGTCAAAAATTTACAATTTTTTCCCTCCTGATATTTCAAAGTAACTATCAACTATTTATGAAGCAAACTACCAAATTATGACGAAGTAATTTTTCTTTTAAAAGGAAAAAGGACGAATCAGCATGGTAAGTAGCTGGACATAATTAATCTAACATTTAATGACGTATCTTTTTCCATTATTTTCCTTTTAAAGATAACAAAAAAATCTTACTCCATAAATTTGTTAGATTAATTGTGTCCAGCTACTTAGGTTATTTTTTCCTACTCCCTTCTTTCAAAACTCAGGCATTAATTCGTACAAAACAGGCTTACTTGGACTCACATCAATTTCAAAACTCGCCGTTTGAAGGTTTAACAAATAAAGCCCATCTTTGATTTCGGTTTTGGCATAAATTAGCTCCGTAATGGTACAATTTTTTCGAATATTGTCAGGGTACTGCCAAAACGCCCGGTGAGACAACAGTTCCCCACCATCTTCCTCTCTATCCACCGAAGGTAAGTCAATCAATAAATGTTCCACTCCTTGCTCAATTAAATACCTTATCGCTTCGTGATGCACATAAGTTGGATTCGCGCCAGAGTAGTTGGTGTTCATTTTCAAATCATCGTTCGGTAGCGTCCGAATAACAATAGTATTAATATTTTCATTTTTAAAAATTTCCTCCAATTGGTCTTTAAAAATCACGCGGTCACCATTGTCGATTTTACGTGGAAAAACGCTCACCAATTTTACCATAAAGTGGTATTGCTGCAAGGATTTATTGATGGTAAACTTTTCCTTCGCAATGTGCCCAACGCACTCGGTATGCGTGCCGTTTCCGTGCGGATTTATTTTCACATTAAGAAAATTAAGTTGCCCACCCATTTGTGTAGAACCAACAAAGTCACCAGCAATTACGGGACTTGTCTCCATCGGCGGTGCATAAAAGCAATTGACGGTGTTGAGTCCTTCTTCCAGCGGAATTGAAATGTCGAGCGGTTGGTTTAAATCAACTTGGTAGTTTTTATTTTGATGTGCAACGGTAATTTTCATTAATGAAATTGTGTTAAAAAAATAGTAATTATTACGGTAGTGGACACGTTAATTTAAAAATGATTAAATCATTTTTATAATCCGAAAATTAAGCAAAAGCCGTATCTGTTACCTATATTCAATATTAGGTAGCAGACACGCTTTTTTTATACATTAAAGACGATTTTCATTCAATTGAACTAAATCAACTAACGTGTCCGCTACCTGAGTAGTTGCAAAAAATTAAATTTTAAACTCGAGCAAAATTAGCACTAATTTCAAAAATGACCAACTAAAAGTTATCCTGCATAAGCTGGCAGCTGAAACATAAACGCTGTTCCTTGATTCAACTGACTCTGCACTCGAATCGTCGCGTCGTGAAGTTCCAAGATTTTCTTTACAATCGCCAAACCAAGTCCTGCTCCACCCGTTTGTTCACCTTTTCGGTTAGCCTTGTTATAACGTTCAAAAATATAGGCTTGCTGTTCTTCGGAGATACCTGGTCCATTGTCTACAATTTTGATTTCAACCGAGTCGTTCAATGGTCTTAAATCCAGTTGAATTTTTCCACCATTCGGCGTAAATTTCAAAGCATTGTCCATCAAATTCTGAATAACGCGCTCCACCAATCCCAAATCAGCGAAAACCATCGGCAAGTCTTTGGGCATATTTAACTTCAACTCAATCTCTTTTTCTTTAGCTAAAATTTGATATTTATGAAATACATCCTGCGCCAATTCTGCTATAAAAAATGGCTCTTTATACGGCTCAATTTACTTCGCTTTCAGCTTAGAATATTCAAACAATTGACTAATCAATTTTGATAATTTCTCCGAACTCGTCAATGCTGTTTTCAAATATTTCTGCCGATTTTCAGCACTCAAATCATCATTTTTCATCAACATCGTTTCCACATAACCCTGCATAATTGCCAACGGTGTCCTAAGATTATGAGAGACATTGGCAATTAATTCACGGCGCAAGTTTTCAACCGATTTTAACTGGTCAATATTTTCCAAAATCTTATCCGCCATTTCATTGAACGTATCTGCCAAAACCACCATATCGCCTTTATCCGCTTCTGCAACCCGCGCCTAATAATCACCTTCTTTAAATCGGGTTACTGTTTTAATCACTTGCCGCAAACTCCGCGTCAAATACCAGATTGCCAGTAATCCAATCAGCAATGCACCCAATAAAGTGATAAAAAACATCGTCCGACTCAGCTTATAAATATAGCTGCTCTGTAAATTACAAGCTACGGCTGCTTGCTGTTCACTCGCCAGTATGATATAATAGGTATCCTTCCTGTTTTTCGCCGTTCATAATCGGAGCAGCTGAAAAAATATTTTGTACCTCAAGGTGTCGTGGGTCATGGTCTTTAATGAGTGGGCGGTTGTCACCTGCAGCAATAAACTGTTGAATAGGCGCAAGATTCACCTTTTCTAATTTGACTTTTTTTATTAGGAGCAACGTAAGTAATAATTTTACCCTCCGTATCCAATAAATACACTTCCACACTCGGATTTATCACCATCATGAAGTGCATAATGTCCTGGATTTGTGTGGTATCAATTTTGCCATCCACAAGCGGTTTTACTACTTTAATCGTACTATCAGCAATCGACCCGTAGAGCTGTTGGCTGATTTCTTGCACATAATCTTCCGCTACATAATGCGAAATCCATACATAACTAAAACCCAGAATTGCTAACAAAACCAACAACGTAGTAGATATTTTAAAATATAGGTAATTGCCTTTTTTCATGGTGATATTTTTTCAATACACTACAGCTAGATGCTTTTAAATTTGGGAAGCGAGAAAATCCTAAGATTTTCTCGCTTCAAAAAATACGGTGCGCATTACCACAGGCAATACGGATTAGGATTATTGAGGAGCAAAACGGTTTTATAAATCCGCTTTTGCCCCTCAAAATCCCTTTATCAAAAGGAGCATAAATTCTTGTTTTTCATCCCTAATTCTAAATTTCCTCATTAAATCGATACCCCACACCCCAACTCGTCAAAATAAACTTCGGCTTGGTCAAATCGGGCTCAATTTTTCCGCGCAAGCGATTGATGTGCGAGTTAACGGTATGTTCGTAACCATCAAAATCATAGTCCCAAACGAGGTTCAAAACCTTACTTCGATTATAGCTTTTCCCAGGATTAGAAGCCAATAAACTGAGTAATTCAAATTCCTTTGGTGAAAGTTCTATGCGGTTTTCATCAATCGTTACTTTCCGTTTGTCCAAGTCGATTTTTAAGTTGTCAAATTCCAAGAGGTTAGAAACCTGTGAAGAATTCAAATTAACCTGCATCCGCTCCACTCTCCTAAAAATCACCTTCACCCGCGCAATAAATTCTCGCACCGAAAACGGCTTCGTCATGTAATCATCCGCACCCATTTCCAAACCCAGTACCTTATCAATTTCTTCCGATTTTGCCGTCAACATCAATATTAGGTGTATGCACTTCTTTAGCGCGAAGGTTGCGGCAAATCTCCATCCCGTCCATTCCTGGCAACATCAAATCGAGAGTAATCAAGTCATATTTATTTTTCAAGCCACGCTCCAAGCCATTCAATCCATGCGAGGCTTTGTCCAATTCACAGCCGAGGTCATTTAAGTGAATTTCAAGGAGTTCGACAATGTTGTGGTCGTCTTCTACTACGAGTACTTTTTTCATTAGGCGATTTTTATTGGAAAAATACAAAGATAAGTTTCAGATGTCACAAAATTATCACGGAAGTATAGAGAAGGAACAGTGGATGATCTTTTGTCTAAAAATTGAAGATTTGTCAATTTCAACATTTTAAAAACAAAAGCAAACATTTTAGTAAAACCTTACAAACAAAAAGTTTATTTAATTTATCTGAATTTCCTATCTTTGCAAACAATTAATAAAAAGCGATAACTTTAACGCTTAGGAACGGCAAAAAAATAATTCCGTCATCTATCAAGTATTTCTTTTTGCCTTATTTTCAACTTTTGAAACAGTCATTATGTATAGATAAGTAACGCGTATTAATTAATCGGGTAAAATTTTTAGACAAGATTTTTTCGATAGTTTTTCTTTAAAAACGCTTGAATAACCAATGTTATTGAAGAAATTTTTAAGGGAAAAATAGCGGAAAAAGATGTTTATAAAATTACCTAATTAATTACTACCCGTTACTTAACTCCTATTTCAAAAGTAAACATCTTTTGTCATTTCGACCGAAGTGGAGAAAAAGACCAAAATAAATGTTGCCAGGTGTCGGACTTATTTTTTTACCATTACTTAGGTTTAAAAACATATCTTGGAAAATTTATATGGACGATAGTAAAAAAATAGCAGCAGAAAAAGAAGCATCTTCAAAAGATAAAGGAAAGAATGGCGGCAAGGTAATCTCCTTGTCGGGCATGTATCAGGATTACTTTTTAGACTATGCTTCTTACGTAATTTTGGAACGGGCAGTTCCCTCAATTGAGGATGGATTGAAGCCAGTACAACGACGAATCTTGTATTCCTTGAAAGAAAAAGACGATGGTCGTTATCATAAGGTAGCGAATATTATCGGTCATACCATGCAGTATCACCCGCATGGTGATGCCGCGATTGGTGGCGCATTGGTGGGACTTGGACAGAAGGATTTGCTGATTGATTGTCAGGGAAACTGGGGAGATGTTCGTACAGGTGATAGTGCCGCTGCACCACGTTATATCGAAGCGCGATTGACCAAATTTGCCTTGGAAGTTGGTTTTAATGGACAGACGACAGAGTGGCAAGTTTCATATGATGGTCGGAACAAAGAACCGATGAATTTGCCGATGAAATTTCCACTATTGTTGGCGCAAGGCGTGGAAGGTATCGCAGTTGGTCTCTCGACCAAAATGATGCCGCACAACTTCATTGAACTCATCAAAGCGAGCATCAAAATTTTAGAAGATAAACCGTTTATAATTTATCCAGATTTTCAAACCGGTGGGATGGTTGATGTGACGGAATACAATAAAGGTAAACGTGGAGGTAAGGTAAAAGTACGGGCGCGCATTGAAAAGCTAGACAAAAACACCTTAATTATCAAGGAGTTGCCTTATGCGGTAACGACGACGACTTTGATGGACAGCATCGTCAGAGCGAATGACAAGGGCAAAATTAAAATCAAAAAAGTAACTGATAATACGGCGGCAGATGTTGAAATTTTGGTGGATGTTGCGCCAGGTGTTTCCCCTGATGTGACGATGGATGCGCTGTATGCTTTTACAGATTGCGAAGTATCGATTTCTCCAAATGCCTGTGTGATTATTGAGAACAAGCCGCACTTTTTGACGGTTGATGAAATCCTCGTAACTTGTACTGAAAATACCAAATTGCTACTCAAATGGGAGTTGGAAATCAAGAAAGGCGAGTTAGAAGAAAGGTGGCACATGGCAAGCCTCGAAAAGATTTTTATCACCAATCGAGTTTATCGCGAAATTGAGGAATGTGAAACGTGGGAAGAAGTAATTGAGACGATTGATAAGGAATTGAAAAAATACGTCGGCACGCCGGGTGACCCTGTAACAAAAGGGGACAGACGTTTGCAATTGATGCGTAATATAACGGAAGATGACATCGGTCGTTTGACGGAAATTAAGATTAAGCGAATTTCAAAATACAACTCTTTTAAGGCGGATGAAAAGATTTTAGAAATTGAGGAAACCCTGAAAGAAGTGATGCATCATTTGGCGCATTTGACTGCGTATTCGATTGCTTATTTTGAAAACTTATTGACCAAATACGGAAAAGGCAAAGAACGACGCACCGAAATTACTTCTTTTGAAACGATTAAAGTGACGGCAGTTGCAGCAAATAATGCAAAATTATACGTCAATCTAAAAGAAGGTTTTGTTGGAACAAACATGAAAAAAGACGAGTTTGTCTGTGACTGTTCTGACATTGATGATGTGATTGTCTTTTTGAAAGATGGCAAATTTAAAGTCGTTAGAGTAAGTGATAAAGTTTTCGTTGGTCCAAATATTTTGCATGTTGCAGTTTGGAGAAAAGGCGATGAACGGACGACTTACAATATGATGTATTTGGATGGAAAAACGGGACGAACAATGGCGAAACGTTTCAATGTCAAAGCAATTACGCGAGACAAAGATTACGATTTGACCAAGGGAACGAAAAATTCTAAATGCTCGTATTTCACCGCCAATCCAAACGGAGAAGCGGAGGTCATTAGTGTCCAATTGTCGCAAGGTTCTGGTGCGAAAAAGAAGATTTTTGACTACAATTTTGGTGAATTGGCAATTAAAGGACGGGGCTCACAAGGCAATATTGTGACCCGTTACCCAATTAGAAAAGTTACGCAAATAGAAGTTGGAAAGTCCACTTTGGGTGCGATAAAAATCTATATGGACGATGTTAGCGGACGTTTAAATACGGAAAATCGCGGCACTTTCCTCGGCGCATTCGACACAGGCGCGCAGATTCTGGTGATTTATAAAGATGGAAGTTACGAACTCACAGATTACGAGTTGACCAATCGCTACGAGGTAAAAAATATAGAATTTATTAGAAAACTTGACCCTAAAATAGTCATTAGCGCACTTTATCACGATGGTAATAAAGGCTGGACAATGGTCAAACGTTTTCAAATTGACACCAAAGTGCAAAATCAGAAATATCCATTTATTACCGAGCACCGGTCTTCTAAATTGTACTATGTGACCACCGAGGAAACGGCAAAAGTGAAATACGCCTACCGCACGAAAGAAGGTAAAATTGAAGAAGATTTAGATTTGGTAGGATTCATTGATGTGAAAGGCTGGAAAGCGTTGGGTAATAAATTGTCAGAGAATAAAATAATTTCAATTAAAGAAATTGTGGATGAAAAGAAAGTCGCCGCAGCCAAAGAAAAAGCAAAGGTAGACGCTGAAGAGGCGGAGAAATTAAAAGCAGAAGATACCATTGATTTAGATTTGAATCAAGGAAAATTATTTTAAAAAAATTGTATTAAAACGAGTCTACTGAAATCAAAAAGCGGTTGAAAGTGTAAAACTTCCAGCCGCTTTTTTTTTAGGACAGTAGACCAAAAAAAAGACGGCATCACCCAATGTGGATGTACCGTCTGCTATTTACTCTCACTAATTGTATGAAATTCTTAAATATCTTAGGTTTTATTTGGTTGAAGCTACTATTTAACATTTGAACGGCTTAGCAGTCAAAAATGTTTGATGGTAGTTACTTTTTTTTAGACTTTAGCAAAAAAAATCTTGTTTTGCTAAAAAATTAAACCATCTCCAAAAAATAGTCGTTGTTAAGACGTAGAATAAAGCAAGTAGTTACATCTTGTTTGACATCTTTTCTTATATTTTTCTATAGTTGCAAAACTTCTGCCAGTTATTTCAAAAAATAAGACTTCTCTTTAAAAGAGTTGCTAAAATTTAATTTGGTTGGTTTATTGACAACTTTTTTATAACATCTCATTTTAAAAATACAACATGGAATTGAAAACACTCGGAACGACCGATTTGAAGGTCAGCAAAATTTGTCTCGGCACCATGACTTTTGGCGAACAAAATACAGAAGCGGAAGGACATGCTCAATTGAATTACGCGCTCGAAAATGGCATCAATTTTATCGACACTGCCGAAATGTATGCCGTACCCGGTCGCGCGGAAACGCAAGGAAACACCGAACGAATTATCGGGACTTGGCTAAAAGACCGTACGGATCGCGAGGAGATTATTTTGGCAACAAAAATTACTGGACCATCAGCGGGCATTGATTATTTGCGCAGTCCTTTGGATTTTAAACCAGCCTCGATTCGTACCGCGTTAGAAGGAAACTTGAAGCGTCTACAAACGGATTATGTGGATTTGTATCAACTGCATTGGCCAGAACGAAATGCTAATTTCTTTGGTAAACGCGGCTACAAGCACGATGCTGATGAAAAATGGGAAGATAATTTTCAAGAAGTTTTGGAAACAATACAAGAGTTGATTAAAGCTGGAAAAATTCACCATTTTGGAATTTCCAATGAAACGCCGTGGGGTTTGATGCGCTTTTTGAATGAATCAGAAAAACATAATTTGCCACGTTGTAGAAGCATTCAAAATCCATACGGCTTGCTCAATCGGACGTTTGAAGTGGGACTTTCAGAAATTGCGATGCGCGAAAATGTCGGGTTGCTAGCTTATTCGCCGATGGGTTTTGGCTTATTAAGTGGCAAGTTTCATAAAAAAGCAGACAAGCCTACTGACCGTATTAATAAGTTTAAAAAATTCGCCCGTTACAACAGTCAACAATGCTGGGACGCGACGACAAAATACATTGAAATTGCGGAAAAACATGGCATGACACCTGCGCAAATGTCGTTGGCATTTGTAAATGACCGTCCGTTTGTAACGAGTAATATTATTGGCGCGACTTCTTTGGAGCAGTTGAAAGAGAATATTGGTAGTGCAGAAATTACATTATCGAAAGAAGTTTTAGTAGAAATTGAAGCAGTGCAAGAGGCAATTCCAAACCCTGCCCCATAGGTTTTATTCGAGCAACCAAAACATGGTGATTTTAAAAATCACCATGTTTTTAAGTCCATTTTTTTGCGCTAACGCACTCTCGTTTTGTAAGACATAGATTCCCTTTATTTTATTTGCTAACTTTACCTATCTTTTTTGAAAATCCACAATCGAAACACTCATGAGACAAGCAAACAAGATTTATTTGAAACGATATTTCCGACCCCTATTACTTCTTTTAGTCTTTCTATTTTCAACACCATTCTCCAGTGCTGTTTTTGCACAAAAAATGAAAAAAGGAGTCGCATTTGCACTATCTGGTGGCGGCGCAAAAGGCATTTCACAGATTGGTTGTCTCCAAATTTTAGAACAACAAGGCATTCGTCCTGAATTAATAACAGGAACGAGTATTGGAAGTATTTTGGGTGGCCTCTATGCAATTGGCTACTCCATTGAGGAACTCGAAGCCTTGGCGGATGAACTCGATTGGGAATATTATTTCAATGATGAATTAGAGCGCATTCACTACCCTGTCGAAGAACGATTTGCAACCGACCGTTATCAAATTAGATTTCCTTTTGAAAATGGGGAAATAATGTTGCCAACGGGTTTTGTAAAAGGTCAGAAAATATCTTTACTACTTTCTCGGTTGACCATTCCCGCACACGGAATCACCAATTTTGATGATTTTGAAATACCGTTTCGAGCCATCGCAACAGATTTTGAAACTGGACAAGCGGTCGTTTATGCCAGTGGAGATTTGGCGGATGCTATGCGAGCAAGTATGTCGATTCCTTCCGTTTTTGAACCTTTTTCGATTGATGGCAAATTATTGATTGATGGTGGAGTTGCAAGAAATTTACCCGTCGAAGATGCTATAAAAATGGGTGCCGAAACCGTTATTGGTATTGATATTGGCGCACCGCTACTTAAAAAAGCAGAACTCTCTTCCGTTTTAGATATTTTAGACCAAACGAGTAGTTTTCGAGTCGTTGAATCTAATTTGAATCAGGCAGAATTAGCAAACATCATTATCCGTCCACAACTTGACGACATCAGCGCACTCTCCTTTGACCAAAATGATACTTTGATGGCTCGCGGAAGAAGAGCTGCCAAGCGAATGCTACCCCAAATCCAAGAATTAGTACCCTCCAGAGTATCTTTAAAAAAACGCGGAGTAGACATTCCTGATGCATTTAATATTGTCGATTTTGAGGTCAACGGTTGTCAGGAGAAACACATTATTCCTGTGAAAAATTTGTTGCAAATACGGACACCTAAAGTATATAAATTAGATGATATTGAAAATAGAATTAAGAAATTATATGGTAGTGGTTTGGTTAAAATGGCAAGTTATCGACTACTAGACGAAGACGAAGATGGCTACAAATTGGTGATAAATGTAACAACGCAAAAAGGAGAATTTATTCGATTGAGCGCGAACTATGACTCGCGGTTGAAAGCGGGTTTGTTATTCAACTTGACCTTGCGCAATCGCATTTTTAATGGGTCAAAATTTAGTATTGACGCCAAAATTTCGGAAAGTCCTGCACTCATTATTAATTACCTTGCTTATACCGCACGTCGTCCCAATATCGGCTGGCACGTTGGTGGAAAAGGGCATAGTTATCAAGGATTTTCTTATACCGATGGACAAAAAAAAGAGCAATTTCGGATGCGTCATTTTGGGACAGAAGCCAATATTTTTTCTGCACTCAACAACCGTTTTTTGGCTTCTGCGGGTATTGGCGCAGAACGATACGTAAAAGCGGAAGAATTTTTTGACCCGGAAGAAGAAAATCAACGCTTAAATCAAACCTTTCTACAGGCAAAATTTTTACGCGATACTTACGACCGCATTCATTTCCCAACAGATGGGTCAAAAGTAGTTATTGAAGGTAAATATGCTTTTGCTCGAAAGTTGGAACTGGTGGATAGTGATACGACTTCTGCGATTGCTTCGACCAATTCCATGTTGCGATTTCAAGCCACCAAGATTTTTTCTGTTTCTAAAAAAATCAATCCTTTCCTTTCTTTTGACGGTGGCTATATCCATGAAGTTGAAAACAATTTCCTAAACCGTTTTTACCTCGGACGGAGTATTCCGAATGAAGTGACGCACGTAGAAACGACGGGTTTAAATTATATGGAAAAGCCAGTTACTGCTTACGCGCAAGGTAGTTTAAAATTGCAAATTGAAGCACTTCCGGATATTTTTACCTCGCCAATGTTTAACTATACCTATTATGAATTAAAATCTTTGAAAGTCGATGAAACAGGGATTACCAACCAAATAATTACGGAAAGTGGTTCCCTCTTTAGTACAGGTATTGAGTTGGGCTGGTTGACTGTAATTGGTCCAGCGATTGTTACCGCAGAGTATAATTTTATAGAATCTCGGATAAATTATTCCTTACATTTGGGGTATATTTTTTAGAAAATTGTTGTAAATAATTTAGGGATTCTAAAATCTTATCAATATTTTTACGGAAGTTTATTTTACTTCAATCTTGGGGAGTTTGAGGGACAAAATGGTTTTGCAAAAACCACTTTTGTCCCTCGAGACCACTCCGCGCTGTTGCAAGCAGGGCGTAAATATTATACAAGCTTAATTTAACCAACTCACCAAAATGCGCGAAACGGATTTTATCAAGCAAAATCAGGACAAATGGAAAAGCTTCGAGCAATCGCTGGAGCGCGAACAACAAGACCCTGATCAGCTCAAAGAAATTTTCACGCAAACGACAGACGACCTTTCGTATGCCCGCACCTTCTACCCCAACCGCTCGGTTCGGGTTTATTTAAATACTTTGAGTCAGCGTGTTTTTTCCAAAATTTATAAAAACAAACAGTCAAAAAGAGGACGAATTGCCAATTTTTTCAAAGAAGAATTACCACTGCTGATGTGGGAAGCACGAGAAGAGTTGCGGTTGGCATTTATCATTTTTGCGGTGTCAATTTTGATTGGCGTGATTAGCTCTCATGCCGATAATGATTTCGTGCGCGTCATCCTCGGCGAGCAATATGTGGAGATGACTAAATCGAATATTGCCAATGGTGATCCGATGGCGGTCTACAAAGATGATAGCGCATTTGGGATGTTTTTGGGCATTACTGCTAATAATATTTTTGTGGCGTTTCTGGCATTTTTACTGGGCATTACTTACGTCGGCACGATTGGCTTGCTGATTAGAAATGGCGTCATGCTTGGCGCATTTCAATATTTTTTCGTGGAATATGGCTTATTTCAAGAGTCCTTCTTGACCGTCTGGATGCATGGTGCATTGGAGATTTCAGCAATTGTATTGGCTGGTGCAGCAGGATTGACGATGGGGAAAGGACTGATGTTCCCAGGAACGTTATCGCGAATGAAGGCATTTCAAATATCAGCACGCCGCGGCATCAAAATCATGTTGGGCATCATGCCGATGTTTGTGGCAGCGGGATTTATCGAGAGTTATTTGACGCGACATACCGAAGTGCCAGATGTCTTTCGAGCGATATTTATTTTTATATGTTTTGCATTTGTGATGGGGTATTTTGTTTGGTATCCACGCTATTTAGTAAAGCAAGGATTTTTACAAGAGCAATCCGAAGAACCCATTCCACCCGATTCGCAGCGAAAAATTAATGTCACGAGCATTCAGTCAAGCGGAGAGATTTTCGCTGATATCTTTATCTTTTATCGACAATATTTCAAGCGATTGGCACTGATTTCTTTGGCGATAACTACAATATATTGCCTCGTCGTATTCTTCACCACAGAGGATAATTTGGGTGATTTATTTTATTTTCCTTACACCAATTTAAATGCGATTGGTCCATTGCAAACCATATATGGACTGTTCATTGGTAGCACATTATGGGAAATTGGGCAGTTTTTTTATAGCCCTGATATGCTCATTTTAATCCCTGTTAATATAGTATGCTTTTCCTTCGCGATGTTTACAACCTTTCAATTATTAAAAAAATCGGCAAAAAAGCAAGTCGCTGAACCCGAGGAACAACCTCCTAATTTTAAAAATAATTTACTTCCCTTTTTTAAAACGCTTATCGTCGTTTCCGTGCTTTATGGATTGATGTTGACGAAAGAAATTGCACCAAGCTTAGCTTTTTTTGTGATTATTTTGTCATTTCCGCCGCTGCTGTTGTGGGGCTTTATTGCCAATTGGGAAAAGAAAAATGTTTTCACGAACCTAAGCAATACCTTTCATCTATTGGGTGGGCAATATTTTCAAATGCTGCAATTATTCGGTATTTTGCTCATCACTGCTGCTGCCTTTTTCCTACTTTTTGATACGGCATTTGTGGTGCTAGTTTTTGAATTTATTGGTCTCAATTTTTCTCTCGAACAATCCGCAATGGATGCTTTAGCAATGGTCGTTTTAACCTTCATGGCAATGTTTATGGTCTTTTTAATCTCAATGATGGTGATGACAGGCTTTGGCTTATTGTACTTTTCTTTAGTCGAAACAAAGGAAGCTTCTCATTTAAAAAACAGCATTCAAGATATTGGTAGTGGCAAGCGAATTCGAGGTTTGGAACGGGAATGATAAATTGTTGAATTGCTAAATGGTTTGAATGTGCTATAATTTATTGATATTTGAATATGTTTTAGCGTGCCACCCCGCTGGGGTTAGGATTCAGAAAATATTCGTCTTATTAGTCAGAAGCAGCCAAAGCAGTTTACAGAATTAATCTGAAAATTTTAGAAAAACACTCACCTTGTTCATCAGAAACGGACAAAACGGTTCAAGGAATTAATGTTAAAATCCCAGAAAAGTACTCATCTTACCGGCACAGAGTACCGGAACTCTTAAACACATTCCGATGTCATTAATTTGTAACACCCTCAAATGATTTCATTACTCCAAAAACAATAAAATCATTTAGAAGTTGTTTGGAAATTTTCAACCAAAACATAAGTTAATACGAAATATAATTTCGACTGAGACAAATAAAATATACAAAACAGAATCATATTTCCAATTTTTATTTGATGTATATTTATTTTAACTCAATCAAAAATGTACCCCAAATGTTGTTTGTCTCAAAAGAATCATTTAATTTAAAATAAAATTATATTCTGAAAAATAGATTTTTTGACTATAAAATTTCTAAACAAGCTCTAGCAATTCAACAATACCTGGTAGTGCCACAAATGTGCACTTTTACGGTTTAGGTACTTTTGTTTATCAAAGGGATTTTTAAGGGACAAAAACGATTTTGCAAAAATCGTTTTTGTCCCTTAATACATCTTCCGCGTTGCCGCAGGCAACGCGCGATATGTTTTTTGAAGCTCTAAAATCTTACGATTTTCTCGCTTCTCAAACTTAAAAAAACCTTCGTTTACACTGTAATAAATCACTTTTTCAATAAATAGTGGTTCACGTTTGTTACACTACCCAATATCTTTACCTTTTCCAGCACCTAAAAATCAAATCTTTCTCAGATAACCGATATTTTTCAATCATCTCCACCGGCAATTCTTTCACAAAATCAATCACTTCTACTTCAAAGCCTGGCTCTGCCAAACGGTCTACGAAATCCTGCCCATAAATTCGGTAACGGTCATCTTGATTAAATAACTTCAAACGCTTTTCGGGCGTATCCGCAGTTTTATCTTCAATCGTTTTTCGCAAATCCGTCGGTGGGTCGAGCAATAGTAAAAAACCGCCTTTCTCCGTGATTCGATACAACTCCCGAAGTGCCAATTTATCATCAATCACATGTGCTAAGACGTGCGAACAAAAAATTGCCGAAAATGAATCATCTGGATGCGGAATGTCCATAATATCAAATTCTTGCATGGCAAGCGATGAGTCAATATCCGTACTGAGATAATCAATATTCACCTGTTTTTTCAATTGCTCTTGCAAACTATATTCTGGTGCGAAATACAGTACTCGATGCTTTTTTTGAAATAAATCAGTCTTCTTTTCTAAAAAAAGCATTAACAACCGATGCCTTTCCAGAATGCCACAACCTGGGCAAATGATATTCGGGCGCGGCAATGCCCCTTCTGTCATCGGCAAAAAAGTGCGGTAAGATTGTCGACAGCCAGCACAATAATACCGATTGCCACGATACCACCAACCTCGTAAATCAAGGTGCGCCTTTCGCAATTGCCACCGAATGGAAGCGGGTAAAATCTTCTTTAAAAATTGTTTCAAAATATATTTTTTTAGCAATCAGAATTTATATAAGTACGTGACATTATTTATTGGAGTAAAATTTGAAAGCAAGATTTTTTCGATAGTTTTCTTTTAAAAATCGTTGCATGGTCTACATCACGGAACTATTTTTAAGAGGAAAATAGCGGAATAAAGATGTTTTCAAATTACCCCAATAAATAGTGTCACGTACTTAAGTACCTGAACATAAATAATCGAACAATCAAAGGAGTAAGATTTTTTCGTTAGTTTTCTCTAAAAATTTCTTAAATAATCCCTTTATTGAAGTATTTTTTAGCAGAAAATAACGAAAAAAGATACTTTTTAGATGTTCCATTAATTGTGTCAAGGTACTTAAAAGGTATTTTCTCTGACTTCTGACAATGAAATGGTCTGACCTCTGACCTCTTTTCAGCCGTAAATTTATCTTCAAATTTGGTGATACCCAAAAAATGCCGCTACTTTGTGCCATGTCAAACAAAGATGCTTATCGATTTTTTTGCCAAACAGCAGAAGATTTACCAATTTTTGCACAAGATTGGTATCTGGACGCAGTGTGTCTGGATGGTAATTGGGACGTGGTAGTTGTTAAAAAAAATGAGCAAATTGTAGCAACAATCCCTTATTTTTTCAAGCAAAAATGGGGCTTCACGTATAGTACGATTCCGTTGCATACTCGGCATTTAGGACCTTATCTAGTTCCAGAAAGACGGGGTTTGAAAAATGAGCCATCTTTATACACGGCTTTAATTGAGCAATTGCCAAAGACGGCGCATTTTATTCAAGATTTTGCGCCGACCGTGACGAATTGGTTGCCTTTTTATTGGAAAAACTTTAAACAGACGGTTCGTTACACCTATATTTTAGAATTAGAAAATATGGATGCCGTTTTTCAGAATATGAATCGCCGCATCCGACGGAATATTGAAAAAGCAGAAAAAATCATTACCATTAGCCACGATATTTCTTTGGAAGACTTTCATACTATTAATAAGATGAGTTTCACAAGGCAAGATATTTCCATTTATTATCCACTGGAAAGCCTACAAAAATTGGATGCTGTTTTAATAGAAAAAAAGAGGCGACAAACTTTTGTTGCGCGAGATGTGGATGGAAATATTCACGCGGTTGGTTATCTGGTTTGGGATAAAACGCGAAGTTATGCGCTCTTGGGTGGCATCAATTCTGAATTTCGAGGAAGCAATGCGATTACGCTGCTGATTTGGAAGATGATTTGCTATACGAAGGAGGTTTTGAATTTGCCTATTTTTGATTTTGCGGGGAGTATGTTGCCGCAGATAGAGCCGAGTCGGAGGCAGTTTGGAGGAAAGCAGGAGCAGTATTTTCGGGTTTGGAAATATGGGAGTTCGGTTTTTAAGATGATAGATGAAGTGAAGGCGTTTTTGAAATAATCCTTTGATAAATTTATTTGTAATAATTGAAATTTAGCCCTAACTGGGCGTCATAACATAACATAGGATAAAGCCCTATGAAAAAATAAATCATGCTAATAATCGACCCAAAGTCAACCCCGACATCAGACCTACACCAATATTTACTCGGCTCAGTAGCCCCACGCCCCATCGCTTTCGCCAGCACGATTGACGACAATGGCGTGGCGAATCTCGCGCCGTACAGCTTTTTCAATTGCTTTAGCTCCAATCCGCCGACGCTCGTTTTTTCGTCCAATCGGCGAGTGGCGGGCAATACGACTAAGGATACGTTGCACAATATTGAAAAGAATAAAGAAGTCGTAATCTGTGTGGTCAATCATGCGATTGTTCGGCAGATGACGATTGCCAGCGTGACGTTTCCAAGTAAAGTTAGTGAATTTGCGAAATCAGGATTGACGCCAATGAAAGCTGATTTGGTGAAGCCTTTTTTGGTCAAAGAATCGCCAGTGAATATGGAATGCCGGGTGACGGATATTATTTCGTTGGGCGACCAAGGCGGTGCGGGAAATTTAATTATTTGCGAAGTCTTACGGATGCACATTGATGAAAAAGTGTTGGATGAAGATAAAAAAATTGACCCACAAAAAATTGATTTGATGGGACGCATGGGTCGCGCATTTTATGTACGAGCAAGTGGCGATGCGGTGCAGAAAATTTTCCAACCCGTTGTACCTGTAACGATTGGTTTTGATGAATTGCCGGAGAGCGTTCGGACAAGCTCTGTACTAACCGGTAATAACTTAGGACAACTCGCAGGAATGAATGCTGCACCTTCCGAAAAAGACGTTTTAGCGTTAAAAGAAGAGAATGTGCACATCCAAGACCTCCTAAAATCGGATGAACCACTACAAAACTTACATCATTTTGCTAAAAAAATACTTGACGAAGGGGATTCGGAGCGTGATTTTGCGGCAAAAGTGCTCTGGATAGGTAATTTTATTTAAAAAATCAAATAAAAGAAACTTTCTTAACAATTTCATTTGGAAGATTTAGTTTAAAAGATTACCTTTGCACTCCTTTTGGAAAAATAGTAAAAAATAGCGTATAATTTATTGTTTTAAAATAAAGAACGATAATTAAACCGCCTTAAAATAGTAGAACAATGAATACGGTAAATGTTACTGCAACACAGCGAACGGATATAGGAAAGAAAGCAACGAAAGCAGTCCGAAATGGCGGCGGAATTCCTTGCGTTATGTATGGTGGAAAAGAAGTTGTACACTTCACAACAAATCACAATACTGTGAAGTCTTTGATCTATACACCAGATTTTAAAGTGGCAGAAATTGACATGAACGGTGCAAAGCAACGTGCAATCGTTAAAACTGTTCAATTTCACCCAGTAACGGAAGCAATCATGCACATTGATTTCTTGCGTTTGGTTGATGGTACTCCAGTTAACTTGGAATTGCCTGTGAAATTTGAAGGTTCTTCTCCTGGTGTAAAATTGGGTGGAAAATTGCAGCAATCATTGCGTCGTATTAAAGTAAAAACAACTCCTGAGAAGATGGTTGAAGTTTTGACTTTGGACGTTTCTGCATTGAAATTGGGTGAATCTATCCGTGTACGTGACTTGCAAGTGCCAGAAGGCATTCAAGTAATGGTCGCGCCAGCAACTCCAGTTGCAGCGGTTGAAATTCCAAGAGCATTGCGTAGTGCAGGTGCAGCAGCAGAGGCGGAAGCGGAAGCAGAAGCAGCAGAAACCGTATAAATCGACAACAAATCGTTTATTCGATATAAATAAAAGCGGCGTAGAGATGGTAATCTTTACGCCGCTTTTCGTTTTTTCAGGACAGTCGACTTCAGTCCATATAAGTAATTACAATGTAGACTGAAGTCCACTGTCCTATAAATACAGCACCTATGGCTTCCAATCTTCGCGTTACAACCGTTCAATCCACTATTTACTGGGAGGATATTGATAAAAATTTGTCTCATTTTTCTAAGCAACTGAAAGGTTTGAAAAATAAGACCGACCTTGTCATTCTTCCAGAAATGTTTACGACTGGTTTTAGCATGAATCCTGCTCCTTTAGCGGAATCAATGACGGGGAAAACCATGAAGTGGTTTGCTAAGCAAGCAAAGAAAATTAATGCTGTGGTGACAGGTAGTTTTATCGCACAAGAAGATGGGAAATACTACAATCGCTTGGTGTGGATGTTTCCAAACAAGACGTATAAAATTTATGATAAGCGGCATTTATTCACTTTGGCAAAAGAAGATAAGAACTATGAAGCGGGTACAAAAAAGCTAATTGTAAAATGGAACGGCTGGAAAATCTGCCCATTGATTTGTTATGATTTGCGCTTCCCTGTTTGGGCGCGGAATGTCGAAAATTACGACTTACTTATTTATACTGCCAATTGGCCAGTACCCCGTAGCGATGCGTGGAAAACTTTACTGGCGGCGCGCGCTATTGAAAATCAATGTTACGTTGTAGGTGTTAATCGAGTAGGAAAAGATGGCAGTGATTTACAATATTCCGGTGATTCGTCAGTGATAGATTTTAGTGGGAAAGTATTGCACCAGGCGACGGATATTACAAATGTGACGACGGTTGAAGTTTCAAAAAAAGGAAAGAATGCCTTTAGAAAGAAACTGAACTTTTTAGAGGATAAAGACCTTTTTATAATCAGCAATTAGCCGTAAAGAATGAACAATTCTAATAAATAGAAACAACGTGGTCTGAATTTTGAATGAATCATTTATGACAATATTTTATAATTTGAATCCGTTATAACTTTGCCCTACTTCTACCAAATGACTAATTTTTAAACAAAAACCGATGGCAGCCAGAAAAACAAGAACTAAAAACAAAAAAATTACCCTCGTTACCAAGCGAGAGTTATTTCAAATATGCCTTTTTATTGGCTTGTGCATGTACATGGCGCAATGCAGTTCCACGAAAAAGTACGACCGCGCGCGCTTAGAAACCCGTGTGGTAAGCAGTAGCGAAATGCGCAAACGAACACAAATTGCAAGCTACGCCAAAAAATACGTTGGTACGAAATATAAATATGCTGGACGTACGCCCAAAGGATTTGATTGCAGCGGATTCACGTATTATGTGATGAAAAATTTCAATGTGGACCTAGTGCCCATTTCGAGGGAGCAGGAAAAACAGGGTAAAATCATTCCTGTCAGCAAAGCAAAGCCTGGCGATTTATTATTTTTTAGACGAAGTAAGAAAGGGAATGTTTTTCATGTGGCTATGGTAGTTTCCAATGGTAGTAAGGGAACTTTCGTCGTGCATAGTTCTTCGTCGCGTGGAGTGGTGCTGGATAATATTAAGAACAATAGTTATTGGAAAACGAAGATAGTGACGGCGCGGGATGTTCTATAAAAGTGGCTCTACGGTGAAAAGTGTGGGTCAATATGAGAAGCGAGAAAATCGTAAGATTTTCGAGCTTCAAAAAAAACAGTACGCATTGCCTACGGCAATGCGGGAGGGAGTTTGAGGGAGAAAAATGTTTTTTGCAAAACCATTTTTCTCCCTCAAACTCCCTTTGTTAAAACTTATCCACAGTTTTCACCGTAGTGCCATAAAAGTAGATACTAAGTAACGATGAAACATGGTGATTTTGAAAATCACCATGTTTTGGAAAAATCACTTATTTATTTTCAAAATAAGTCCATTCAATCCGTTAGCTACCCCCTCTGGAATTTCTCCATTCTCCAACCAAGTATGCAAATCGCCCAAATATTTTATACCCAAATAACCCGCACTTTCTACAAATACGCTATCAAAAGTCTCAATTCTATCATCCTCCATACTGCAACTAAGCATTACCATATTCATCGTTCTCAGCTTTCGTCCTGTCTCTTTTCTGGTTTGTAGTAAATCGGTTATTCTATCAAAAAAAGTTTTCAAAATGGCACTCATCAAATACCAATAAGTAGATGACCTTAAATAATCGATGTTTTTTGTATTCAAATCTATTAAGTCAAAGTTGCCGTTTTCCATTAAGTAATTGACCATTTTTCGAGTATCGCCGTTGCTGCGAGAACTACCGAAAATGATGATGCTTTTAGGTGAATTCATGGTTGTTGTTTTTTATAGGATGGAGGAATTCAGTCCTCCATCCTATAAAAAACAACACCAATGAAAAAAGGGTTTCTTCCCAATTGGAAAGAAACCCTTTTTTATAAAGCAAGTTGCTTGGTTAACATTTAAAACTAATTTTCCAATTATTTCCAAATCCAATAACCTGTCAACAAATTATCAATCAACTACTAAAAGAATTTAGAACGATTGTCGTCCACATCCGCTGTTTTGCGCAATGCTTGCATCAATCGAGTACGAACTTGACTTCGGATAGAATTTTGATTCTGTGTTTTTACCGTTGCGATGTTACCCGCAGCAGGCGTACCTTTTGAAGTTGGCTTTACAACGAAAACACCTGTTTTTCCAGTAACTGGAACAGACACCGTATTTACAGCTGTAGCAAAAGCAGTTGCGACAACTTCTGGTTCAGCGCCTTTACCTTGAATAACGCCGTTACCTAAGTTAACGCCTTGCGCCTTTTCTACACTTGTTCCAGAAAATTTCCCTGAAATAGTGTTCAAGTCACTTGCACCTTTGATATCTGCATTAATTTTCTCTGCTTTCTTCATATTCATCACCGCAATTTCTACTTGCGTATCTCCTTTGAAATCCGCTGCTCTCGCTTCGCCTGCAGGACGTACATTATTCAAAACAACTGCTACATACTTATTATTATAGTAGTTAACTTGGTCTTGGTATGCGTAAACATCTGGCGCAACATCACCCACGTCTGCGGTCGGCATGTTCGGGTCATTGTTGAATGCCCAACGAATGATATTACGAGAAGAAGTTTGTGTACCCAAGCTTCCTACTGCAAAATCGTTACGCTTTACTGCTGGTGACGTTTCTACCGTCAAGCCTTTTTCTGCGGCTGCTGCCAAAAATGCTTCCCGATTGTCATGCTCTGCAACAAAGTCTTGCGCTTGCTCCCGAATCGCACTTTGCGTCGAATCACTTGGTACGATTGGTGCAGAAACATACGCTACTCGAACGTAAGTATTGCTTTCGCCTTTGCGACCTTGCGGCTCAACTAAGTGTACACCGTAAGAAGTACGCACTTTATACAATTTACCAATTTGTCCTTTGTAGAACATGATATCATTGTATTCAGCAACAAAGTTATTCACTGCAATGTATTCGTATTCTCCACCTTTATCCTTGCTACCTGGGTCAGTACTGAATGCTGCTGCCAAAGTTGCAAAGTCATTCGCACCACGCTCGATTACATTTTTCAAACTGTCAATTCTACGATCAGCTTCTACAAATTGAGCAGGAGTATTTGCCTGAATCAAAATGTGTCGAGAATCCGCAGAATCTTGCATTACTTGCTTATCCAAAATCTTAACCGCTTTATAATTCGTACCATCTATGTACGGACCATAAACTGAACCTTTTGGCAAACTTGTCAAAGTATCTTTCAAAGCAGCTACCAAGCCATCTTTCTTAACCCAAAATTGACTGATAGAACCGTAATTGTTTTGCACAAATACAGAATCATTATCAGTTGATTTAAATTTAGGATTCAGCTCAGCAATTTGCTTTTGAGTCGCCGCTTTATCCGCATCAGATGCTTCAACATTGAAAGTGACAAAATCAATCACTCGTGTTTCTTCATCTTGGTAATACTTCGCTTTGTTGTTTGACAAATAAGTCGCGTAGTCCGCATCGCTTACCGTCACTGCGTTATCATCAACAGCATCAAATGGAATCTGCACATAGTCGAAATCCATTCTAGTATTTTGGTCAATACCCATCATTTCAGCCAACCAATTTGGTGTGTACATTCCTTTAGACACCAAAGCAACCAATTTAGATTGCAAGCGGTCTTTTTCCACTTCTCGCTCTTGGTGCTTCCATCGACTTGGAAAATCTTGCACCAATTGTCCTTGGTCCATCAATTCCTGCATTTGTCCGCCTTCCAAAATTCCTTTAATTTGGTTCAACTGCGTTGGGTCGAATTGTCCAGTTTGAGGACTTCGGTAACGAGATTGAATCAAAGTACTTACTTTACTAGGGTCAGGACTAAAAAACAACGCCTTAATCTCTGCATCACTCACACCCAAACCGATTGCTTCTGCTTCATTTTTCAAAACAGTTTCTTCTACAAAATAATTGTACAAGGCTGCTCGACTTGAATAAACTTGTGGTCCAGAAACCCCTCGGTACGCCAAATCATAAGCTTTATTAAACTCTTGAATATCGACTTTCTGACCTTCGATGTCTGCCATCATAGTCTGGCTACTGCCAAATACACTCTGCTGTCCGGACATCATGTCCATCAAAATAAAGCCACCAAGTCCCAAACCAATTAGGATGACAAGCAACCAGCTGTTATTCCGAATTTTTCCAATTAATGCCATGTTTGTATTACTCTTTTATTTAAAGTAAATTGAATTTCGTTCCTTAAAACGTTATCCTATGTACTTTTAAATATTTAATAAAATTAAATTTATATAATCGTTAATTAACTAATTATAGCTAAAAAACGAGCCAAATTTTCAAAAATGGACGTTTTTTAGAAAAAATCATTCAATTATTTCATTAGATAACAAATGAAAGTTTATTAAAAATTTTAATTCTTAAAAATTTGATTGTCAAAGTATTAAATCCTTTCAGAGCAAAAAAAACGACCGTTAATTCAGTTCATTTTTTTTACTTCTGGAAAAATTCATGCAAAGATAAACTTCTTGGTGGTCAATACAAAATATTCTACTGGAAAGGTTTAGTATTCAGTTGAATGTATATTAAAAATCTTTGTAAATGTTTTTAAATTTACAGAAATGCGCCACGTTCTGCATTATTTTTTAGCTATTATTACTTCCAAATAAAGCAAATCTGCTACCTTTGCCCTACTTTGTTTTCAAATAAAAAGCAATTCGTAGATCTATTAGCGTTTTATTAACGAACCTACGCTGTTTTTCTACGTCTTTACAAAGATTTAGCATGGAATGTTACAACTTACGCTTTCATCATTCCTTACTAAATCAACGAAATTAACACTCGCATTTTTTTATGCGAGCAACAACATAACTTATAATCATTAATTATGAAGAAGATTGCATTAATTGCCATCATCGCGTTAGGATTTATTTCTACCAACAGTTTTGCACAGAAATTTGGTTACCTCAACCTCGGCAACTTGGTCGTTCAAATGCCTGACACCGAACAAGCTGACAACAGCCTGAAAACTTACCAAGAAGGTTTGATTAAAAAAGGCGAAGAAATGGCTAAGGCTTTTGAAACCAGCTATGCCCTCTTTGCAAAAAAATATCAAGAAGGTGGCATGACACCAAAAGAAGCAAAAGATGCGGAGACAAAATTGGGCAAAGAACGAGAAAGTATCACTAAATACGAGAAAGAAGTTTATCAAAAAATTGGGGTAAAACGTCAGGAATTGATGGCACCAATTTTGAAAAAAATTGAAATTGCAGTAAATGCCGTTGGTGATGAAAATAATTACACCTTCATCTTCGATGCGAGTATGTCCAATACTATTTTGTTTGCACAAGACAGCGATAATATAGAGACGTTGGTGAAAGCGAAGTTGGGACTATAGACGGTTTTCTGCTTACAAGGACTACCTCGTTAAAATAAAAAACGGGATATGATTCATTTCATATCCCGTTTTTTATTTTCCCAGCACAGCATGTGCAGTGCGCCGTTAAAAAAGACTTCCTTGACGAGCAAAACTCATCGGATTTTCTAATTCCAATAGCTGTCGCTTTATATCCAATCCATAAAAATAACCTTGCAAATTGCCATTCGAGGCAATGCACCGATGACAAGGCACAATAATGGCAATTGGGTTGTGTTTATTCGCCAATCCGACTGCGCGTACTGCTTTTGGATTCTCCAAACTTTGTGCTATTTTTAAATAAGTGGTCGTCAATCCATAAGGAACTTCCAATAGGGCATTCCAAACGGATTGGTTGAAAGCTGTCCCGCTGGAGAAGTCTAATTTCAAATCAAATTCACTTCGGTTACCTGCAAAGTATTCGGCTAATTGTTCCGCGCAGGTAACTAAGAATGAAGGCATATTTTCAGGAGGCATCACTGTCATTTCAATTTGCAATGTTACAGATTGTACCCCATTTGCTGTTCCTGTTATTTTGAAAATACCGATGGGTGAGTTGTAGTAACCTATTTCAATCATAGTGTCCTGCATGTTTTCCAAATTATTTTTTTGGATTCAAATCATAGTGATTTTAAAAATCACCATGATTTAGCCCCTATTTTTACTACCCATATTTGCTCAAAAAACTCACCACATTCCCCACATTGTCTCGAATATAAGTGGCCGTTGCTTTGTCAATCACTTCCATATCTTCAGGTGCGTCCGAGGTATTCACCATATAAATGACAAGCACACTCGAAATCAACTGCATCACCATAAGTCGTTTTTCAGAATAAGGAATTTTATATTGTCGATAATGTCGAATCAAGTAGCGCGTAATGATGGTAGACATCAAACGGATATTGTCTGCTTCTTGTTCTGCGGATATCTTTTCGGAAATAAACGAGCGATAGTAATGCTTAAGCAACCGATTGGCCAGCTTCATCGCTACGGCGTATTTTCCTCTCGTAATTGCGAGGTCAATAGAGGCTAAATATTTCAGCACTTTCTCTGTATCCCACTTAATAATCATTTTTTGCAGTTTCAAACGGTGGATAAACATGACAGAAGGGGTCAGAAGTCAGACCGCTTTGCTGTCGGAAGCGAGAGTACAGCAGATTTGAATCTGTACTTTCTGACCTCTGACAGCGAAGCGATTTGACCTCTGACTTCTCTTATTTTTTTACGTTACAGTCTAAATTTGAATAAGAAAACGTTTATTAGGTGCAAAAAGCGGCGACGAACCGCCAAAAAATGTGTGTCTAAAATTGGAAGTGGTAAAAATAGGGTCGCTATAAAATTCTTACCCCTTTTTCCTACTGTAAAAATGGGACTTTATTTTGATATCCTAGGATACTTTATTGCAAAACATTTTACAAAGCATAGAAATGACGCATTTTAACAAATTAAGGGCGCATTTTTTCAAAAAAAAAATTCAAATAAAGTCAGAAATGCTCAAATTTTAACGTCGCGAAAATTTGGACTTCTAATCTGCCCCCTACCTCCTCTAATAAGTCACCCGCACCAATTTTAATCGACTCCGACTTTCACTCATTACAATCAATTCATTGGATGCAACTTGCACAGCATCCCGAAATCGCAATCGTAATTTTTGACTCTCTGTACTCATCACCGCATTTCGGTCAGCTTCCCCTTTTCCAGTCAAAACATACTCACTAACCGTCGTTTCATACTTTGCTTCATCGTTAAAAATCACGCGCAATGCAGACGGCGTTTTCAATAAAAAATAAGAACTAAACGCGGCATCGTCATCTTGCGAATATTGCTTTTTATGCATGATTTGCTTCCAATGTTCCTGCCCGTCAGGATGCACAGAAATTGCAAAAACATCGTCGTAATAATAATCAATTGCGCCATAAGACCGAGTATTTGTAGGACCGCCGCCTGTTTGTCGCTCCTGTATTTTACTCAATTCTCCAATTAAAATAATGCCGCCGTCGCGTCGCAAAACAATTTCTTGCACCTCCGCTTCAGGGATTCCTTTAACTTTTCCAACTTTTCGCTCCCGCAATGTGGCAACGAAGTCTTCATTAAATAACCGAAATTCTAACAAGTGCGCATCGGGATTACCAGCAGGAACTTTCATATAAAAATAGCCTTCTGCCCAACCACGTGTTTCTTTATAAAATAAGCCGCCTGCGATAAGCTGCGTATTCAAATTATCATAGTCAAAATAGGCGTCAAAAGTCAAATGACTCTGCATATTAATGGTATATCGAAAAATAGAATTGCCCATGCGTGGACCATATTCAAAAATTTCAAAATGATGCTCGTCTTGCTTAAATCTTCGGTTTTCTTTATCAAAAATGAGGTGCATATTACCACCATTGTCCACCAAAATTTGATGGAAATCACGAGTCAATACGACGTCGTCAGGAATTAAAATATTTTCCCAAAGCAATTTCATCTTTTTCAAATCATAACTATAAGCATGAATTTCTTTAGAGTCGTCAAAATAGTAAATCAGTAATTTAGACTTGTTTTTGGAAGTAATCACTTTAAAATTAGGCGTATTGAATACCCGTCCAAAACCTTTTACTCGTGCAGAATCCAAAAGATTTGCTCCAGCATCATATTTATTTATTTTTAAAATGATACAACCTTTTTCTTTAAAAGAATAGATTGCCGAAAATTCTTTTAAGGTTGCCAAAATTCCAATTAAATTAGGACTTTTCTCATCCAATTCAATCTCTTTATCCCAACTCAATTGCAAATTTTTGTCAAAACATTGCACTTTGAAATTTTCACCTTCTTCTTCTAAAACCAAGGTATTCCCTTTGATATTACCAATCAATTCATACTCCGTATTGCTGCGCATCGTCAGCGGTGACGAAACAGAAACGGTTTGCGCAAAGAGTGCATTGGTCATCGCTAACAGAATAAATAGTAGTACGTTTTTCATTAAATAATCGTTTACTTAGGGATTCAGAAAGAGTAGGTTTTACACAATCAGTAGTCAGTTTGGAGCGCAAAAGCAAAATAGACCCCTAAAATAAGCAGATTTTAGGAATTAAAAAGGAAAGAATTGGAAAGTCTACGGACGGATGACAAAAAAAGGTAGTTTAACTTAATTTTAGGGCGTTGGTATAACCTTTTTATAAAAATGTGGTTTCTATGAAAACTCCCTTCCCAAAATAACCGTTTATTTGCACTCAAAATTAAGAAATGAAAAAATCCTACGACGCAATCATTATCGGCAGTGGCTTTGGCGGCTCGATGATCGCTCGCCAACTCGTCAATGCAGGTATGAAAGTACTGATGCTCGAACGCGGCAGCAAGGTCAAACGCAGCAAAGAAGAAAACTGGGGTATGAAAAGTTCTCTCGAACTCACACCGCATTACGATAAAAGTAGCATGCTGAAGGTACTCAAAGGCGGGCACAAAAAAGAAATGGGCATCTACGCATCTGTCGGTGGACCATCGGTTTTTTATGGAGGTGTTTCCTTTCGATTTCGAGAAAAAGATTTTGAATCTATGCCCGAAATTACAGGTGATTCTGGTGCAAAATGGATGTATGATTACAACACGATTGAGCCATTTTATTCAGAATCGGAGCAAATTTTAGGTATCTCTGGCGAAGCAGGAATTGACCCGACCGAGCCGTTTCGGAGTGCGCCGTTTCCGCAAGGTCCAACCGAGTTGGCAAATATTTCAAAAAAGGTGCGGAAGGGCGCAGAAAGTATGGGACTTCATCCCTTTCAACTGCCTTTAGCTATCAATTATGAAGATACATCTCGCGCGACTTGTATCTCTTGTACGACTTGCGATACTTATGCCTGCGCGATTGGCGCGAAGAATGATTTAGCTACGATTTTGTTACCAGATTTGGTATTGAAAGGTTTGGAAATCAAAACGAATACCGTCGTTACCAAACTAAACGTAGAAGGCAAAAAAGTGACTTCTGTCGATTGTGTTTCTAAAGAAACTGGCGATAAAATGACCTTTCATGCAGATTTAGTTATATCGTCAGCGGGAGCCGTTGGGTCGCCACACATCTTATTAGCGTCCGATTTGGATAAATATAATCCGGGTGGAAAAGTGATTGGTCGCTATTTGATGCGGCACGTTAATTCCATTATTTTTGGCATTTTTCCCGGCGTAGCTGATAAGGAAAATCGGTTTCACAAGCAGTTGGCAATCTTGGATTATTATTTTGAACATCCAGACTCTGATTTGAAAAAACTGGGGAGTTTGCAGCAAATGCCGACGCCGCCGATGGGCTTAGTGCAAAATGAAATTCCGGGACCAATTGGTAAATTATTGAGTCAGGGCGTTCGTTTGTTGACAGGACTTTTGGCGATTGCGGAAGACCAACCTAATTTTGAAAACTACGTCAAAGTTGATAAAAACACGCTCGACAAATTTGGTTTGCCACAACCACTTATTAGTCATACTTATTCTGAAAGAGATAAAGAAGCGGTGAAAGTCTTGGTGAACGTAGGCAAGAAAATCATGCGCAAAGCAGGGGCATTGACGCACTATGTGCATCCAATTCAGACCTTCTCACACGCCGTCGGTACGGTAAGAATGGGCGATAATCCAGAAACTTCAGCTTTGGATGAAAACTGCCAATTTCGTGGATTGGATAATTTATTTGTGGTAGATGGCAGTTTTATGCCGACTTCTGCGGCGGTTAATCCGAGTTTGACAATTTCTGCCAATGCGTTGAAAGTGGGGAAATTTATCGTTGAAAATAGAAATTAAAAATTTAGTCGTGCGTCATTTTCTTATTTTCTATTAAGTAACGATAAAATAATAAGTCCGACAAGTTAGACAGTGGATAATTTTTCTCAGTTTTTACTTGAAAGAAAGATAATTGTTGACACTTTGACTGATTTCAAGTGAAAAATGAGGGAAATTTGCCCTGTCTAAATGGCGGAGTTATTTTTTATCTTATGCTAAGTTAGGGCAAACGCACCAAAGTAATGTTAGAAAAAAAGAGCATCTTGCACACAAAATTACAAATTTATGCAAGACCAGATATCATCTATATTTTCTAGCGTTGAAGACCCCCGTGAAACAGGCAGATG
>JBLHWU010000034.1:0-36578 GCA_047629355.1 Saprospiraceae bacterium
TCGGATGTCTTGACTTTAGATTTAGACAATACCGATCCGATTGATACTTGTTTGACCAATTTAGTTCAGTTGCCAAATGGCATCGCTTCCGCTGAAATATGTGGCATCAATACTGATGAAGTAACCGTTGTTTTAACTGATGATTGCATCAATATTGATCCGAATGATGACTTCATGGGAACGACGGAGATTTGTGTCGTTCACTGCGATATGGACAACAATTGCGACACCACAACGATTATTGTCAATGTGAATCTACCTTGTCCTGATATTTTTCCAGCTAACTTTTTAGGCATCGAAAGCAGCGACAACCTGGTAGCGGTTTGTGTCTCTGCCGATTCAATGACCTTGGCAAATCTGACTTTGACTTTAGATGGTCAAATTTACGATACACCCTTAGAATCTTGCATTGATGACCAAGGAAATGCGGGAACAATTATTTTCGTACTCGGCGGTTCTGCCAGCCATGATTTCTTAGTTCAAAACCCAGATAACGGCTGTTCAGATAACTTAACGATTATTGTGCAAGCGCCAGTGATGCCGATGTTGGACACTATTTTTGTAGAAACTCCGCAAGGCGTGACCGTTGATGAAATTTGTGGAAACGCACTTGACTTGCCGGGTAATGCCTTGAATATTGGCTTTTGTGAATTGCCATCCAGCGGTACAGCACCGGTTGTCAATGATAGTTGTGTGGCGTATATTCCGGGTGCAGGTTTTGTTGGGAATGACAATTTCTGTATGATTATTTGCGATGATTTGGTTCCAACGACTTGCGATTCCTTCATCATTGTCATTTCTGTTTTACCTCCGTTAGATATGGTTGGTGTAGAAGCACAGACAGTTATGGCTTTTGATACTTGCTTGACTTCTGTTGATTTACAATTGCAAGCGGACATTCTTTCTACGGAGATTTGTGATGCAAATGCCAATGAAGTTAGCATTTCTATCGACGACAATTGCGTCACGATTGACCTAGTTGATGATTTTATTGGAACAACAGAAGCGTGCATCATTCATTGCTACGATATTTATCCAGTGATTTGTGATACCACGATTTTAGTAATTACAAATGAAAATGCACCTTGTCCTGAAATTTTTACAGATACAGAAATGACTATTTTGGCAGACGATAACGGAAATGCGCAACTATGTCTAGACATTCCTTTTATGGAATTTGGTGACTATCAAATTAATATAGACGGCGTAACCTACATCGGCTTGACGGACGGTTGTAACATATTAGGCGGTGTGCCAGAAGGCACATTAATTGAAATAAATGGCATTGGCGATTACGTTTTAACTGCCCAAGATTTAGTAACGAACTGTACCGATACCTTGAATATCACCGTAATGGAAGGTGCGAATGTCATTGAGATTGAAACTGGTTTAAATACGCCAAGTGACCCATTTTGTATAGATACAATGGATTTAGTCGGCAACTTCGATACCTTAATATTGTGCGATTTGCCAATGAACGGCTTGATTACGATTGATGGAAATTGCTTCACTTTCTTACCAAATGCAGGCTATCTCGGAGGCGACGAAGCAACGATTAAATTGTGCGACGACTTAATGAATTGCGACACTTTCATGGTGCAAATTACTGTTAATGACTTATGTAACGATTTCGTCTTTTTACAAAACGACACGGTGCAAATTTCGCAAACAGATTGTAATGAAAATGGCACAAGTTGCCTTCCAATCGAACCTTCCGAATTGATTGGCAATTATAATATTTTAGACAATGGCTTCCCTTATAATGGCGGCTTAATGGCTTGCGATTTTGATACTTGTATCGCTTACAATTATTTTAACCTTGCGGGAATGGGTGCTGATGGACCGTATGAATTGACAGATTGGCAAATTGGTGGAATAGCTTTCACCGCTAACTTCCAAGATATTCAAGAGTTAGTGGACAGCATGAATGTTTGGGACATTGCAACAAACTGGGTTTTAGATGAAAATAATTTAGAAATCAAAGGTTGTAATTTAACCACAACGTACACTGATTTAGAAGTTACTCAAACCAGTTCTGGCGCAACAGCAACCTTAGATGCTGTGTCTGATTTCGTGCCAAACGGAACACAGATTTCTTTAGAAACAGGCATTCACGAATTGATTTTTATTGACATCATGGGCGGTTGTACCGATACGTTATTTACCAATGTTTTCTGCGATACCATTCCAGATGACTGTGGAAATATGCTGTTGTCAGAGGACTTTCAATTAATTACAAATTGCGATTCTACGGCTTTGTTCTGCTTTGACATTGTATCTTTTGATCTTGATAATTTTGTAGTGACTATTAACAATGAGATTTACGACGGACTTTTCGAAACCTGCGAAGTAGGCGGCTTAGAAATTGCTTTAGCCTTGAGCGCAGGTGATTACGAATTAATTTTCAATGATACCATCAAAGGCTGCGATGATGTTTTCAACGTGAGCGTTAGTTGTCAGGAAATCGAAGACATTATAATTGATACCTTGATTAGCGTCGATGAAATGTACGATATTTGTTTGGAAGACTTAGGTTTTTCATTGAGTTTGATTGATAGTGTGGTCAATGTTTGTGCAGACCAAACGACTGGTAATGTTGATTTTGCCTACGATGAATTGACAGGTTGCATTACTTTATTAGGAGAAGTTATCGGTGAAGATACCGCTTGTTTCAAAATGTATCTGCTCGACACTTGCGCGACCGTTTTCATTAATGTGACTGTGCAGGAAAGCTGTGACGCTGGTTTTTTTAGTCAAACCAATTACGGTTTAGGCGTAACTGATTGTGACGCGGGCGAAGCGGAATTGTGCTTACCAGTGCTACCTTTAGAATTTGAAAATACGATTGTTACTGTTGGGGGGGCTCCATATACAGGCGAATTTCTTCCGTGCAATGAAGAAATTATGTTCAGTTATCCTTATTCGTCGTTCCCACTTGGCGGCGCGGATGAAAATTACATCATTGATTCTTTATTGATAAACGACGTGGTTTATACAGGCATTTTTGACAATGCTCAAGAATTTCTGGACTCTTTAAATTTCTGGAATCCAGATTGTGGTTGGGAAATTGAAAATGCTGGTGGAATTATTTCCATCAACGGGGGCTGTATGGATGATAATTATGGCGGCTATTCGATTACCTATCAATTGACTGAAACGAATTTTTCTGCGGAGTCTCCAATGCCGGTTTTCGTGCCAAACGGGGTCACTATCACCTTAGCAATCGGCGTAGGCATACAAGAAATTACCTTTACTGATACGCTTTCGGGCTGTACCGACACCATTCAAGCGATTTTAGCTTGCGTAATGTCAGATACGATTTTTATAGAAATTGAATTGGGAATGACGGATATTTTATGCTTAGATACAATGGATTTAGTGGGCAATTTAATTTCCATTAGCAATGCTTGTGCAGAGGAATCTGGTGAGTTTGTTGGCATCAATCTATTGGACGCACCTTGTTTTGAATATACGGGTATTGAAGGGGGAACTGATATCGGCTGTATGGTACTTTGTGATGATTTAGGTATTTGTGATACCACTTATGTGGTGATAACGACGACTTTTGATGATGCAGTACCGATTGCGGAAAACGATGATGTTTTGACTGGAATCAATCAAGTAATCGTCATTGATTTCTTGTGTTCTAATGACCAAAACATCGACTTTTTGACTTCTGTCGAAATATTGACACAGCCTGAAAACGGGGAAGTGGAGTTGGTTGTTGATTCTACAGGAACGTGTTTATACAGTTTCAATTTTGTACCAGATACCGACTACTGTGGCAATCTACCAGAGACATTTACTTATGAAATTTGTAACAACTTAGGTTGTGATACGGCTGAAGTTTTTGTGACCATTAATTGTATCGATATCACTATCTACAACGGTTTCTCACCAAATAATGACCCGAATGGCGTCAATGAGCATTTTGAAATTCGTGGCTTGAATTCCGACAACTATCCAGGGCATATTGTTCGTATTTTCAATCGTTGGGGTAACCGTGTATATGAAACTGAAAGGTATGAAAATAACCCTTGGACTGGGAATTGGGAAGATCAATCAGACGTTCCAGACGGTACTTATTTCTATATGATTGACTTGGCGAATGGAACGGTTTTGAAAGGATATGTACAGGTTCATCGATAGATTGATTATTTCGATTGGCTCTATTGATTTATAAAGTTGAGTTAATCGAAATAGTCTGGCAATAAGTTTACTAAGTAACGGTAAAAAAATAACTCCGCCATTTAGACAGGGCAAATTTCCCTCATTTTTCACTTGAAATCAGTCAAAGTATCAACAATTATCCTTCTTTCAAGTAAAAACTGAGAAAAATTATCCACTGTCTAAATGGGGAACTTATTCTTTCACCGTTACTAAACTTTTAAAGTTTAGTAAACTGTAAAACCGAATCCCGTCAATCGAATTAAAAAAAAACGGGCTGTCTGGAATTTTCCAAACAGTCCGTTTTTTTTTAATCGAATCAATCAAATCATCGTCTAAAAACCGCATCTCCAAACTCATTCTTACTCGCTTCCAAACTCTTCCGCGACTTCAACTTCTGCATCGACTTCAACTCTTGCCATAGACTTCGATACGCATACGAAGCCCGACTATTGTAAGAAAAAGCAGAAACAGGGGCTTTCTCTTCACCCATTTCTTCAAATTGACTGAGATTTGGGATTTTATTATTTAAAATTTTAGGTTTTGTCGCTCGAAATGCTTCCATCGTTTTCAAATGAACTTTCCGACGCAAATCGACGAGGCTAAAAAATGGTACAATCTTTCGTAAGTCCAAGCCTTCTTTTTGAAAAAACTCAAACAATTGGTCATACGTGCGTTCTGAGAGGGCAGAGGGCACAATCGGTACCAAAATAAAATCAGCTGCTTTAAATAGATTTTCTGCCAACAAGTTTAACGTTGGTGGACAATCTAAAAACAGATAGTCGAAATTACTTTTAACAGAGCTAATTATCTTTTTGAAATGCTTTTTCGAACCCTTTAAATCATTTAATAGGATATCAGAATGCCTATTCTTCATGTGACCAGGGATGTAAGACAAGTTTTTATACTTAGACGGTTTAACAAATTCTGGAAGTGTTTCTGTCTTGTTAAGTAGATCTTTGACACTTCCGTTGATAGAACTTTTTTCACCTATATAATAGGTAGCCGCACTTTGATGGTCTAAATCCCAGAGGAGTGTAGAAAACCCGTCCTTTGCCGCGAGGTGCGCTAAATTGACACAAGAAGTGGTCTTGCCCACGCCACCTTTGATGCTATATAATGCGAATGAAATCATTTCTTTAGGTATTGTTAGTTATCCAAAAAGATGGCGGAGTTATTTTTTGACCGTTACTAAGTAACATTAACGTTATAAATCCTTGGTGCTGTGAAAGTGTCGTCTTGATTTAGGTATAGTGCAAATATACATTTTTTTTTGAATTATTTTACACTGAATTAACATAGGCTCGAATTTAATTACATTTTTATTTAAAGAATACGATTTTAATTATTCATGATAATTTCATTTGGTTGGAAAGATAAAGGGAGTTTGAGGGAGGAAATGGTTTTAAAATCATTTTCTCCCTCAAACTTTCTTTGTTGAGTTACATTGACCAAATAATAAGGAATGCGAAATAAATAAAGTTAGATTATTGAGAGAGGTTTTGTTCTCCCTTCTTGCTTTGAAAGTACGATTTATGTTGATATAATGAGCATTTTTAAAGTGAAAAATGAGAGCAAAATAGCCTCTCAAGAATCTGGATTTATTTTTTTCGAATTCCTAACAGGTTATAAACTTAAGTTTCGCTATTTTTTTTGCTAAAATCTGCTACTTTTACCATTAGGAACGCGAATTAAATAAATTGAACAATTTAAACGAAATTACTTTGGTCTTAGTTTTTCTTTAAAAGCAGGATAATTGTTGATACTTTGACTGCTTTTAAAGAGAAAATAAGGGCAAAAGAAATCGTTTAAATGTTGAATTTATTTATTTCACGTTCCTTAGGAACGCGAATTAAATAAAGTTACTTTTTTGAGAGAGAGATTTCGTTCTTAGTTTTTGCTTTAAAAGCGCGATTTATGTTGATGTAATGAGCATTTTTAAAGGGTAACAAGTCTATTCTAAAATTTGAAAACTATTCATATGAAAAAGAGCTTCCTATTCTTCCTTGTTATTTTTAGTTATACCTATTTATACGGTCAAAAAACAGAATTAACTTATTATCTTCCAGATATTCAATACGATAAATCTATTCCAACGCCCGAAGAAGTTCTGGGTTATATGCCTGGTGATTGGCACATTAGTCACGACCAATTGGTGATGTACTTAAAGGTGTTAGCCGCCGCCTCGGATAAGGTTACTGTTGAAGAATATGCACGAAGTTATGAGAATCGTCCGTTGTTATTGCTAACGATTACTTCCAAGAAAAACCATGCGGATATTGATGATTTACGTCGTCAGCATGTTGCGTTAACGGACCCTAATTTATCTGCTAAAATAGACGTTTCCAAAATGCCAGCCGTTGTGTATCAGGGATTTAGTATTCATGGAAACGAGCCAAGTGGTGGCAATGCTGCACCCTTGGTTGCCTATTATTTGGCGGCTGGAAAAAGCAAGGAAGTAGAGGATTTATTGGACAATACCATCATTTTGCTCGACCCTTGTTATAATCCTGATGGCTTTAATCGTTTTTCTAGTTGGGTCAATAGCCATAAAAGTGAAACCCTTGTTTCTGACCCGCAAGATCGAGAATATGAAGAAGCTTGGCCACGCGGACGAACGAATCATTATTGGTTCGATTTGAACAGAGATTGGTTACCGATTCAACATCCTGAAAGCCGTGGACGCATCAAGAATTTTCATCATTGGAAACCAAATGTACTCACTGATCACCACGAAATGGGTTCCAATGCCACTTTCTTTTTTCAGCCAGGAATCCCGACGCGAACCAATCCGCTGACGCCACAAAAAAATCAGGATTTGACCTTTGAAATTGGCGAGTTTCATGCGGCAGCTTTGGATGAAATTGGTTCGCTTTACTATACTCAGGAGTCCTTCGATGATTTTTATTATGGAAAAGGTTCGACCTATCCAGATGTGAATGGTTCAATCGGTATTTTATTTGAACAAGCGAGTTCGCGCGGTCATTTGCAAGAAACTAAAAATGGTTTGCTTTCTTTTCCTTTTACGATTAGAAATCAAGTAAAAACAGCACTTTCTACCCAAAAAGCGGCTGTGAATATGCGCAAAAAATTACTGAATTATCAACGAGAGTTTTATAAAACAGGTTTAGAAAATGCGCAAAAATCCAGCGCTAAAGCCTACTCTTTTTCGGACAATCATGACCCTGCGAAAATGGCGCATTTCATTGATATTTTGTTGCAGCATAAAATTGATGTTTATCAAAATAAAGATAAAGCCAGTGAATTTATTGTGCCATTAGAACAACCACAAAGCCGTTTAGTCGAAGCAATTTTTGGGAGAATGACGACCTTTCAAGACAGTCTTTTTTACGATATTTCAGCGTGGACATTACCATTGGCATTTAATTTAAATCACGAATCTTGGGATAAAAATCAGTTTTCAAAAAATGTTTTAGGAAAAAAGGTTAGCGATACTAAAAGCGTTGTTAAAACGACGATTCCGAAAATTAGCACCTACGCTTATTTGATGGAATGGGAAGGCTACTATGCGCCAAAAGCACTTCACGCTTTGCAGCAAAAAGGACTCCGAACCAAGGTGGCAACCAATCCATTTTCGACGTCAGATGGTAAGCAATTTGCTCAAGGAACGATTCTTTTACCGCTGCAAAATCAGGCACTTAGCGAGAGTGAGATCTATGAACTCATTCAAGATATAAGTAAAGAATGTAATGTGCAATTCCACAACGCTTCCACTGGTTTAACACCAACGGGCATTGATTTTGGTAGTCGCAATTTTGCTGATTTAACCCTTCCGAAAGTAATGATGATTGTGGGTGATGGCGTTACGAGTTACGATGCTGGCGAAGTTTGGCATCTACTGGACAATCGTTATCACATTCCCTTGACTAAAATTGCGGCGCGAGAGATTTCGAATAGTAATCTGGATAAATACAACGTCATTGTTATGGTGAATGGTTCGTACGAAAAGTTATCAAAAGTGGGGGCAGCAAAAATCAAGAAATTTGTAGAAAGTGGTGGTACATTGATAACCAATGGGAGGGCAGTGAAATGGGCAAACACCCAAGGTTTGGCAAATGTAACGTTCAAATCATCAAACAATACTCGGGAAGAACCGACTCGCCGACCTTATAATAAAATGGGCGATGATTCTGGTGCAAGTGTGATTGGTGGGGCAATTTTCGAATCAAAATTAGACCTGACACATCCGCTGGCTTTTGGATATAAAAATGAAATTCTACCCGTTTTTCGGCGCGGAACAATGTTTATGCAACCAACCAAAAATCTCTATGCAACACCGCAAGTTTATACGAAATCACCGTTATTAAGCGGCTATATTTCGGATAAAAATTTAAATACACTGAAAGAATCGGCTTGTATCATTGTGAGTGGAAAGGGGAGCGGTAAGGTGATTTGTATGGCGGACAACCCTAATTTTCGAGCCTTCTGGTATGGAACGAATAAATTATTTGCAAATGCGGTTTTCTTTGGGAATATCATTAGTTCATCGGGTGTACAGCGGTGATATCTGATAGATTGAGCTGTTCTGGGAGTTTGAGTGGCAAACCGTTTTTGCCCCTTACGAATCCTACCTGAGGCTGAATCAAAAGGTAAATTAACGGTATGAGGTTTTCGTATTTGATTTTTTTTTCATACCTCTCCGAATAAATTAGCCTTGTGGCGATCTTTTGATACACCCTTGCGCACTGTACTTTTTGAAGTTCGAAAATCTTAGGATTTTCGAACTTCTCATTATTTAGAGAAAACCTTGTATTAAATATTGCGTAAGAATGGGTAGACTATTTCTTTATTCTCTAAACTGAGATTTGTTAGGTTTTTAAGGCGCATCGTGCTAATACCGTTTGTAGAAAAAGTGAATTTATGTTTTTAAAATGGCATCGCCACGGCACCTATTATTATCGACCGTGCCGCCGCGATGCGGCTTTGAAAACATAGATAAATCATTTCTACAAACAGTACCGAGGCGATGCCTCTGAAATTTAAAGTAAATTTCATTGCATTTTTACAAGGGGATTTTAAGGGGCAAAAACGGTTTTTGCAAAACCATTTTTGTCCCTCAAACTCCCTTTATTAAAACAAGAACAAATTTGTATTTCACTGAATTTGTCAAAGAACCATAATTTTTAGAAATGCAAACAAATTGATTGTTAGTTATTTAGGGTTTGTAGGACAACTTTAAAACGATAATAATGGCTTGAAAAATTACTGAAGGTACACTCAAAATGAATATTTAAAAATTTTTCATAAAAAATGTGACCTAATCTTTTCTTTATTCGTCTGAATAAGTGAGTGAGAAAATTGGTCTTTTGAATCGAAGAGGTGAAAATTTCGCCTCTTTGATTTTTTTTTATTTCTTATCAGCTGCAACTGAACACTTTAAGAGTTATTACCTTTATATAAAAGGTAATGTAATTTTTATTACATTTGCTTAAACATTATTAATCAATCAAAATTCGAATTTTCTATGGGATTATTTTCATTCCTCAAAAAAGCTGGTGCATCTTTGGTGGGCGGCAGCAAAAAAACGGTTACTGCAGATTCTCCAGAACCAGTAGATACGGGTATTTCAAATGAGCAAAGAGAAGTATTGTTAAAAGGAATTGTGACCAGTCACGGTTTGGATATTAACAATATGTCTTTGGATGTGAACGGTGACTCCGTAACTGTTTATGGTGAAGTACCTTCGCAAGATGAGCGCGAAAAAGTTATTTTAGCTTTGGGTAACGTTTCAGGTATCGCAACTGTCGATGACCGAACGTCTATTGTAGCGCCACCATCTGTTTTTCATACTGTTGTCAAAGGAGACACATTGGGTAAAATTGCTAAAAACTATTATGGTGACGCAATGCGCTACCCAGAAATTTTTGAAGCAAACAAGCCGATGTTGGCAGACCCAGATAAAATTTATCCTGGTCAATCATTGCGTATTCCAAATGCGAATGCATAAATGAAAAGAATTTAGTAAGTTGAGATATAATCTGCTGTTATTTTTTCTTGTAAAAAGCTAGAAAATTAGTGCATAGTCGTTGCTACGGACTTATTTTTTATATTCTTTAGAAGGAAAAAGAACAAGGACAATTGCTTAACTTACTAAATCCTTTTGATTAAATGGCAATATAAAAAAAGCCTGACTGCGTTTGTAGTCAGGCTTTTTTTATCCTAATTTTTTATATTTTAAAATTCACCATAGAGTTCAACCAACTTCTTATTTCGGAATTCAAAGATTCCTTCTATTTGTTTGCCAACAAAAAGCCACTCTGTCAACACACCAATAGGACCTAAAGGCAGTAAATAATCAATAATATCCGTCATTTCTACGCCTCCATCAATCTCCCGAAAGTGGTGCTGATGGTGCCATATTTTATAAGGACCCACCCGTTGTTCGTCTACGAAAAATTCTCGCTCGCGGACCTGTGTAATCTCCGTAACCCAAGTCATTGGAATGTTTAAAACAGGCTTAACCTTGTATTCGATAAATTGACCTGGGTACATGCGGTCAGGCAATTCACCTCTGGGTACAAGGTTGAGTTCTTCAGGTGTCATGACCTTCAAATTCTTTGGAGAAGAGAAAAATTCCCACGCTTCGTCGAGCGTGATTGGAATTTTTTGAATAGATTTAAGTTGATGCATGTTTATAGATTTTTCCATTAAATAATGGTGAAAGAATGAGTCCGAAAAATTGGGCGAGTTTATCTTGTTCTCAGTTTTTCTTTAAAATAGAGCGTCTTGTTAATACGCTGATTGATTTTAAAGGAAAAATGGGTCTGTCGAGGTGGTGGAGTTATTTTTTTACAGTTATTAAAACAGTAGAAAGAGGAAATGGTTTTATTTTAAAATTCTAAATCGTCTTCAATTTCTCCAACAACTTCAACAACTTCACATTCAGCGAAGGATTGGCATTGAAAAACATGTCATTAATTGTAATCCAGTCCTTTTGCTGCTCGATAGTTTGCAGGTTTTTATAATAAACTCGTTGCGCAGTTTCAAATTGCATTTTCCAATAAATCGCCTTTTCTGTCATCGCAAAACCCTCTTTGGCTGAACCTAAAATAGTTTGGTCACAGATGAAAAATATTTTCTCGCCTTTTGCTGGAAACAAGAAATTTTTGCTGGCATTTTGCAGCCGTTTCACAGGCATCTTTATAAAGTCAAAATCAATACGTTCACTTTCATTCTCAAAATCAAGATAATCCAAAATCATGGCAGATAAATCAATATTTTCAGGAGTGATGTTTTGATATTGTAAAATGTTTTCAGAAAGTGGAACATCGTTCAAATCCTGACAATAAAGGACAATAAAATAATCTGTCAGCTCTGTAAAGGTATGTTCCAAAAGCGCATTTTCGTCTTTTAATAGGTTAGACTTGTCTTGTCTGATTTTCTGAATTTCTTCCGCCAGTTGTTTGATGCGGATTTCAAAACTTAATTTGAAATCAGAAGTTTCGAATCTATCAACGTAAGTATTGTATTTTGCTGGATTTTGTTCGGTTTTTACCTGTTTTTCAAAGGCATCCGCAAATTTTTGAAAGAGCTCCTCTTCTATATTATCATTCGGATTTTCTTCAAAAAGGTCGTTGGTGGGTTGCGGGTTTTCTAAGTCAAAGGTTTCAATTTCTTCTTCCTCAATGAATGATTCATTGAGGGTCTCCTTTACGATTTCCACATCTTCAATAAAGGGACTTTCAAGGGGGGCATCTTTGATAATTTCTGGTTCAATATCGGCAGGCTCTATAATGGGGAGTTCAACGATTTCAAAAGGAATATTGGCTTTTGTCAAAATAGAATCAGTAGTTTCTGCTAAGGTATTTTCAAAACTGAAGTCAAATTTTTCCTCAATTTCTTCGTCTTTTTCTTCAGTTATGGTTGTATCAATATTAATACCAGCATCATTTTCTTCTTTCTTTTCTTCTGCAAAATTCTCTAATTCAGGTCTTTCAAAAACCAATTCTAGCTTATCTTCTAAGTCGTCGTCTAAAATATCATTTAAGTCTTCTTCATTTTCCAAAATAGGCGCTTTTTCTTCAAGAATATCATCAAAAATCGACCGTTTTTTGTTCTGAGGAATCGTCGTTGGTACTGGTGCGAAAAAATCAAAATTACATTTTTCACAAGCCCTGGCATCCACAGGATTAATGTGATTGCAATCTGGACAATCTTGTGTTTCTTGCTCCATTTTTGCGCCACAATGGTGACAAAACTTTGCGGCATCAAAGGTAGAACGTTGGCAACTACGGCATTTTCTCATGTATAAACGATGTTTTTTAGTCATCAGTATTTTGTGGAACACCACGATTCTTCCTCAAATTTACAACTTAATTTTGATTTAGAAAAGTGTCCTGCTTTTTTATAGAAAATTGATGGCTGAGTTATTATTTTATCTCTATTAATTCTACTTTAAGAAACGCGAAATAAATAAATTCAGATTCTTGGGAGTGAGGTTCTGTTCTCCGTTTTTGTAACTACTCAGGTGGTTTTTAGTCTATTTTTAGTTAAAAATAGTTAAAATAATGCCTTTTAAGTTACGGAAATGTTAAAAAAAATAATGATTTTTTGTCAAAAATTTGAGAAAATCAGACAAATATCATTTTTAAACAAAAATATAAATAACTGATAATCAATAAATTAAAGTACCTGAGTAGTTACCCGTTTTTGCTTTGAAACTGCGATTTATATTGACATAATGAGCATTTTTAAAGTGAAAAATGAGGACAAAACATCTTTGCCTGTCCCTATGGGGCAAGAATCTATAGTTATTTATTTCACATTCCTTAAGTCCCAATTTCGCCTCATAAACACTCCTGTGTTCTTATGTTTGTCTTCATAATTTAAAGTTCGACAGTAAAGCATAAATTAGCGTCTTCCAGTCACTTTCTCGAACAATTCATAAATTCTTTACATTTATTGTTAGGGGAATGCATGAAATAAGTCTATTTTTGCAAATATTAAAATCTGTTAAAAAGGAAAACTTCTCTTTGTTTTTGAAAAGAGATTTTTTGGAAAAAATACACTATCCGTTCTCACCGTAACATCCAATATCTTCTCTTTTTGGTTAAGCAACAAAATACGGCACATTGTCGAAATTCATTTAAGTGACTCCAACTGACCAATGTTATTAAATTAGAAAAACTTTGCAATGAAACAGCACTACTATCAGATTTTACTCATTTCAGTCTTCCTTTTTTTAATCGGAAATCAACTGTCCGCCCAATGTCCTGACCTTACCAACGCGACGTTGGATGGGATAGATTGTATCAATGGAACGACCGCTTGCGACGTCTGCGCAGGAGACGTTATTTCCCTCAATGTGGAAGGAACGGATTTGCCTGACGGAGGAACAATTGACTGGTTTTACTCCGATTCTCCAGGTTTTAATCCATATAACGGGCAAGGGACATTTATGGGAAGTGCAGATATTTCTACTACTTCTAACGACCCACCGTGTACCAATTGTCCGGAATTGTTAGCCATTATGGTGGATGCTTGCGGAAGCGAAGACAATGAGTTTATGGTGGTATGGTCTGGAAGTGGGTTTGATGTTAATAGCTTCACTTTAGATTATGACAGCAATAATAATTTTGGCGTACCTCAAAATGATGATGTGAATTTGGGAGGAAGTTGTACTTGGGCAAATCCTGATCCTGGACTAATTACGGGAACAGGTTGTGGAAATGTGGTTGCTGCGGGTCCTGGAACAAGTATTCCAGCCAATGCACCAGTCATCGTTTTTCCGAGTTCTGGTGCAAATGCTACCTTTGATTTTTCGAGTTTGTGTATCACTGGCATTACGATTTATGTGATGCAAAGTAGTTGTAATCGAGATGCAGGTGCCTTTACAAATGGTAGCTCTAGCGCAAACAATTTGAGAACGACGACAATTGGCTTGAATAATTGTCCTTGTACAGATGCTATAACTTATGATAGAAACCAGATGCAACCCCCTGCAGATGGCGACTTTGTGGTAAGTATACCTCTTCCACCGCCATTCGATTTACAATACGGAAATTTCGGTTGTACCTTTCCAATGGGCGTTATTTTTCCACCCAATGTAGGTGGTACAATGAGCACAGTTGACCAATTTGACTTCACAGTACCTACTGCAATGTGTAATGGTGGGCCATATTATGTGACTGGAATAATCAACCCTGCCCCAATGGCTCCTTGTAATCAAGAGTTGACGCAAGAATTGACGTTTAATGTGCTTTGTCCTATTGCAAATCCAATAATGACACAGGCTTGTTTTAATCCAACGATTGCTAATTTTATAGATTTAACGCAATTTGAAAGTGCCATTAATGGAGGTTCAGGTTTGCCGGTTAATTGGTTTAATGATGCCGCCGGACTTAACCCCGTTTCACCACCTTTAAGCAATGCATTGATTGATCCCAATGAACCTAATTTTTATGTAACTATTGGTTCGGGAAGTTGTGTGTCAGAAATAGAAGTTTTTATCATAACGCTTGTTATGGGACCTGATTTGGGCAATTTTATGTTTGAATTAGACCCGACCGAAAGTTGTGGGCCAGCTAATGTTTCCGTGATATTTATGTATCCAGGTGGAGGTGTTTATGACGTTGTTTTAGATGTTGCTGGAAGTAATTGGCAACAGATGGTTGTCAGTGGTGCACCTTTTCTATTGGGGAATTTTAATCAAACTACAGATGTTACTTTATTATCTGTTGATGATGGAAGTTGTCCAGTTACCTTTTCTCCCGCGCCTGTCGAAACGTTTACGATTGAAACGCCGCCCAATGCTGCGCCATTTTCAATGGAAATGTGTGAAGATGAAAACGGCGAAGCGACTTTTGACTTGACCAGTATTGACGACGACGTGAATTTAAATTCTGGAGAACCGGTAAACTGGTTTGAGGAGAATATGGGGAATACACCCATTAATACATCTTCTAATTATACGATTAACAATACAACTACCATTTTTGCAAATGTCGGAACAGCGCCTTGTTTCTCTCAATTTGTCAGTATAGATTTGACCATAAATGATGCCCCTGAAGCATTACCTGAAACCTTGGACGCTTGTGATGATGGCAACGGATTTGCTGATTTTGACTTGACTTCCTTGGATAATGATGTCAACAATGGCTCTGGTAACACCGTTACTTGGTATGAAACCCAAGATTTGAATGACCCAATCGTCGGACCACAAAATTACAACTCTAATGGAGGTTCTGTTTATGCAGTAGTGGATGATGGACAATGTTCCTCTGGTTTTGTAGAAATAACCTTGACCGTAATCGCTGGTGGCACGCCTAACTTGGGGATAGTAACGCTTTGTGAAACGGATATGCTTTATAACTTGACACCGTTGGAAGATACCAATTTTTCTATCGGAATGTGGACTGGCAATGGCGTTAGTGGCGATTTTTTCGACCCCGCTGGACAAAGTCCTGATGTAGTTTTAACTTTTATACCAACGGGCGATTGTGTACAAGACGGAATGACGATAATCACCGTAAATGCTGCACAAATACCCGTTTTAGGTACAGAAACAATTTGCGATGTCGATGGAATATATGACCTATCGAATTTAGTAGATGCTGCATTTCCAATAGGCACTTGGTCTGGCAATGGCGTGCAAGCAGATGGCGTAACTTTCGACCCTGCCGGTCAAGTTAGCCCTGTTACTCTTACATTTCAGTCCGATACAGATTGTACAAATGCAGAAACGACAACCCTTATTATTGAAAATGCAACACCTGTTATACTAGCAACGGGCGAGACTTGCGAAGACGACGGTTTATTTGATTTAAATACCTTATTGCCTGCAGGGTCAACGACGGGCACTTGGTCTGGAACAGGCGTAGAGGCAGATGGTTTTAATTTCAATCCGATTGGCTTATCGGGTTCGAACACGGTAACTTTTACACCTAACGAAGGTTGTGTAATTGGTGGAACGACGACCGTTTTTGTAGCAGCAGATGTGGTCACGAATATTACCGAAACGTTCTGTTCTGGTTCTGGTAATTCAGTAATGTCTGGCATGGATGTTTATGATGAAATGACACCGATGGGAACGACGACTCTAACGACAGAATTTGGCTGCGATTCAATTATCAACGTTAATCTAATTTTTGAAACCCCAGTAGATGGCACTTACGAAAATATCTTGTGTCCCGGAAGCGCTGAAATTATCGGTGGCATCGAATTTAATGAAATGATGCCGAGCGGGCCAGCTATTTTACAAACACCAAATGGTTGTGATTCAATAGTTATGGTGACCTTGACTTTTGAAAATGAAGTGACTAATAATATCACCGAAACTTTTTGTTCTGGTTCAGGTGCAGAAGTGATAGTTGGGATGGATGTTTATGATGAAATGATGCCAATGGGAATGACGATGTTGACGACGCCTTCGGGCTGTGATTCGACGGTGATTGTCAATTTGACGTATGAAAATCCGATGGATGGCAATTATACCAATACAATTTGTGCGGGACAAACCGAAACTGTTGGTGGCGTTGTTTTTACCCAATTAATGCCTTTCGGTACCGTTACTTTACAATCGCCAAATGGCTGTGATTCGATGGTTATGGTAATTATAAATTTTGCTGCTCAGGTAACTAATAATATCAACGAAACCTACTGTACAGGTTCTGGTGAAGAAGTTACCGTCGGGATGGATATTTACAATGAAATGATGCCGATGGGAACGACGACCTTGCAAACACCGAGTGGTTGTGATTCCATAGTTAATGTTAATTTGACCTTTGAAAATCCGATGGATGGCACCTATGAAAATACGTTTTGTTCTGGACAATCTGAAATAATCGGTGGTATCGAATTTAATGAAATGATGCCAAGTGGGCCAGCTATTTTGCAAACACCAAAGGGCTGTGATTCGACGGTGATGGTGACCTTGACTTTTGAAGATGAAATAACTGAAAATATCAATGAAACTTTTTGTTCTGGTTCAGGCGAAGAAGTCGTCGTTGGCATGGATACTTATAATGAAGCGACGCCGATGGGAATGACCACGTTGATAACACCTTCGGGCTGCGATTCGACGGTAACGGTTAATTTGACGTATGAAAATCCAATGGCTGGCACTTACGAAAATACGCTTTGTCCTGGGAGCTCAGAAATTATTGGTGGCATAGAATTTAACGAAATGATGCCAAGTGGTCCAGCTATTTTACAAACACCAAATGGCTGTGATTCGACGGTGCTGGTAACGTTGACTTTTCAAAATGAAGTAACCGAAAATATCAATGAAACTTATTGTTCTGGCTCAGGCGAAGAAGTCGTGGTTGGCATGGACGTTTATAATGAAATGATGCCGATGGGCACGACGATGTTGACGACGCCTTCTGGTTGCGATTCGATTGTGAATGTTAATTTGACTTTTGAAACCCCGATGGCTGGCACTTACGAAAATATGCTTTGTACTGGACAGTCTGAAATCGTCGGCGGCATTGAATTCAATGAAATGATGCCAATTGGCCCAGCTATTTTGCAAACAGCAAATGGCTGTGATTCGACGGTGATGGTAACGCTTACTTTTAGCAATGAAGTCACTGAAAATATCACGCAAATATTTTGTTATGGTTCAGGCGCGGAAGTTATCGTTGGCATGGACGTTTACAATGAAATGATGCCGATGGGCACGACGATGTTGACGACGCCTTCTGGTTGTGATTCGATAGTGAACGTTGATTTGACCTTTAATAACGAAGTAACAGAAAATGTTGCCGAAACCTTTTGTGCTGGTTCTGGTGATGAAATTATTGTTGGATTTGATATTTACAATGAAATGATGCCGACGGGTACGACCATTTTGCAAAACGTAGATGGTTGTGATTCCATCGTCACCGTGGTTTTAACTTATGAAACACCAACGCCAGGCACGTATGAAAATATGCTTTGTACCGGTGGCTCTGAAACGATTGGCGGGACGGTTTTTGATGAAACGATGCCATCTGGAACTGCCATTTTCCAAAGCGTCAACGGCTGCGATTCGATAGTCATGGTAACGATTACTTTTGTTAATGAAGTCGTCGCCAATATTGCGGAAAGGCTTTGTTCTGGTGAATCCATTACCATCGACGGCGTTACTTACGATGAAAATCTGACGATGGGTTCAACGACTTTACCAATGGGCAGTTTTTTCGGCTGTGATTCGACGATTAACGTATCCATTGATTTTCACCCAGAAGCAGTGTTTGATTTTACCGCTACTTTGAATATTGACGAAACGGTTGATATTGGCGGTGTGACCTTTAGCGCAACCAATTCAAGCGGTACAGTAATACTTCCGATGGCAAGTGTAAATGGCTGTGATTCAACAATTAATGTCAATTTGCAATTCACGCAAGAATACATTATTGAGCAATTTTCTAGCGCGCCATTGTGTCCGAACGAAAATACAGGCAGCATCACAATTGATACGATAGAAACCTTTAATCTGCCTGTTTTTATAACTTTAAATGGTGTTCCGCAAGGTACTTTTGTTGCGTTTCCAATTGATTTGACTGATCTGTTTGCTGGCTTTTATGATATGAGCATTTTTGGAAATTCAGGTATAGAAATTACCAGTGAAATTCAAGTTTCGCCAGCAGCGCCATTGACTTTAAATTTAGGTGCTGACCAAACTATTCAGTTGGGTGATGCCATTGAATTATCAGGTCAAACAACTGTCAATGATGCGACTTGGCAATGGGAACCACCGTTATATTTGTCCTGCGACACTTGCTTAAAAACCGTCGCGATTCCACTCGAACAAATCACTTATGAATTGACTGGAATCAATGTAAATGGCTGTTCCGTTTCTGATAATATAACGCTTTTCATTCAGCGCAGCACGCCCGTTTTTGCACCGAATATCTTTAGTCCAAACAACGACGGAGTCAATGATTTTTTCTATATTCATGCAACGAGTGAAGTTGCCAGTATCCGCAATTTTCAAATCTTTGACCGCTGGGGTGGACAAGTTTTTAATCGCGCAGAATTGTTACCAAACGACCCGCTGATGGGCTGGAATGGTTTGCATAAAGGCAAAGTGGTCGAGTTCGGTGTTTATGTTTTCTTCGTGGAAGTTGAGTTGGTGGATGGTCAGAAAGAGATGTTAAAAGGCGGCGTGACGGTCATTCGGTAAAGGACTTGGGATAAAATAGGGAGTTTGAGGGGTAAAAATGGTTTTGCAAAAACCGTTTTTACCCCTCAATAACTTAACCCGTCTTTCCGCGGGTAAGGTGCATTGTTTTTCATAGGAACGCAAATAAATTACACTGTACTAAATACTAAGTTTCATTACACTTTAACCCAAGGGAGTTTGAGGGAGAAAAGCGGTTTGCAAAAACCGCTTTTCTCCCTCAAGACCCTTCCACCCCGCGGCGCAGGCGCGGGGGAGTGTATTTTATGAAGCTCGAAAATTTTACGATTTTCTCGCTTCTCATATTGACCCACACTTTTCACCGTAGAGCCTAAAATTTAATAAAATTTAGTTTACACTATTACTCTACAAATTTCTAAATTTCCATGTTCAAAATCGCTTACTCACCCATCTATAAATATCAACTTCCATCAGGACACCGTTTTCCAATGGAAAAATACGAGTTGCTACCTGAACAACTTCTCTACGAAGGTACGATTACAGACGCCAACTTTTTTCATCCTGACCCAGTTGCAGAAGCTATTATTTTAAAAACGCATACGCAAGAATATTGGCAAAAGCTCAAAGATTTATCTTTATCTAAAAAGGAAATTCGAGCCATTGGTTTTCCCTTATCTGAAAATTTAGTCCGCCGAGGCACACACATCGCCAACGGTACGATTGAATGCGCTAAATACGCTTTAAAATACGGTGTAGCTGCTAACATTGCAGGCGGTACACACCATTCATTCACGTACCGAGGCGAAGGGTTTTGTTTGTTAAATGACATTGGAATTGCCGGGAATTATTTGCTAAATAATCAATTGGCTAGTAAGATATTGGTTGTAGATTTAGACGTTCATCAAGGAAACGGTACTGCCGAAATTTTTCAAAAGGAACCCCGTGTTTTTACCTTTAGTATGCACGGCGCTAAGAATTTCCCGCACCGAAAAGAACAATCTGACCTCGATATTGGCTTGCCTGACAAGACGGAAGATGCGTTTTATTTAAAAACACTGCGAGAAACCTTGCCAAGATTGTTAGACGAAGTACAGCCTGATTTCATTTTCTATCTTTCCGGCGTTGATGTTTTAAAAACGGATAAATTAGGGCGTTTGAGCATGACGATTGGTGGTTGTAAAGAGCGAGACCTGATTGTTTTGGAGACTTGCTTTCAACATCAACTACCTGTGGCAATTAGCATGGGTGGCGGGTATTCGGAAAAGTTGGCGCATATTGTGGATGCACATGCGAATACGTTTCGGTTGGCGCAGGAGATTTGGTTTTAGGAGGAAGATTCTAAATTTTTATTTATTTTATAAACAGAAATATTATCGAATCTGATAAGTACTGAAAATTAAAAAGACAGAAATATGTATTTATTATTATTGGCTTTACTGGGAATTATAGGCGTGCTAAGAATTGTGTTAAATAGTATCATTTACAATACCATTCATCAAGCAAGCCATGACATTTTGGCTTTCCAACAAATCAGAAAGAAATGAAATTTCTAATTGCTATACTGTTGTATAAGCCCCCGAATTGCTTCAGGGCTATTCATATTCATCCACTTCGTGGATAGCGAGTGAGCGTAAAACCTTTAATTTTAGGTTTTTTGACAAATGCCGTGAAATCTAAATTTGTTAGTAAGCAGTGTTTTTTCAGTATCCCTTATTTTTAGTGAATAAAAGTAGCGGGTACTGAAAAAGTATCCGCTATTAAAGGCTTTGGAATCATAAGATTTGTCAAAGAGCCAATAAATACCAAAGCCGCAGCGCGACGACACGCTTAAACTGAAATGTAAAAGTTCAAGCGTGTCGCCATGCTGCGGCTATCATTCGATAAAGACTGATTCTACGTTTATTATGCGCGAATTTTAAAATTCCTACGCTCGTTTCGCCCGTTCCCACAAAACCGACTGACTTCCCGAAACTGCCCGCACAAATCCACGATACACCGCATAATTCATGATACAAAAGTAGTACGGCACAAAAAATGCCTTAATTTTCATCTTCTGTTGTTCCATTATATAGCCCAAAAGCGCGAAAGCATAGAATGCAGCCTGACACGCCAAAATGATTTGGTACAACGAATTACCGTCTTTCGCCAATAAAATATTCGCGACCAATATAATAGGTAAAGCCAACGGCGCTAAAGTCCAACGCAATACGCGGTGAGAAATGAATTGAAACGCCAAGACTGGATATTTGAAAATATTAAGCAAACTCCGTAGCCGCCAAGTCGCTTGCAAGCCGCCCGCCGCAATACGAATCTTCCGTTTCAACTCTTCGCCAACCGTCGCAGATTGTCCTTCACTAGCAGTCGCATCAAAAGCATATTTCACTTTATAACCTTGTTGTGCAATGCGCATGGTCATGTAAAAATCTTCTATAATCGTATCTTGTGGAACAGATTGAAAAAGCTTCGTTCGGATAGAAAATAGCTCACCTGCTGCACCTACCACGGTATTAAATTCAGAATCCCACTTTTTCAATTGAGACTCATATTTCCAGTAAATGCCTTCCCCTGCGCCTGCTGCATCATCTGCGTTGGCTTGCGCAATACGTTTCTCCCCCGCTACTGCACCGACTTTTTCATCCTGATAAAATTTAACAATATTTTTAATCGCTTGCGGATTCACATCGGTATTCGCATCAGTATATATAGTAATCGGTGTTTCCACAAATTCCATAATGCGCTCCACTGCGGCAATTTTACCTGCTCGACCGTCCTTGTGAAACAGCTTTAAGGTCACTTCCTCCGCGACTTTATAGTCCTTAATGAGCTTAGCGGTATTATCGGTAGAACCATCTGTGACAAAAAATAATTGAATTTTTTCTTTTGGATAATCAAAGGCGAGGCAGTTTTTGATTTTGTCTTCAATCCATCGTTCCTCATTATAAGCAGCGACGACAAAAGTGACATTGGGTAGATTGGATTCATCTAATGTCCAATCTTCTCGTTTGGTAAGCAGCCTTTTTAAATAGGTTAATATAAATAAGACAATGCCATACCCGACGTAAGCGTAAAAAACGACAAAGATACTCGCCCAGAAAAGAATCTCTAAACCTGATAAATTCATGAAAATTTGCGTTTATTATTTTTCTCAAAATAAATAAAAATATAAGCACAAAATATGAAATTTAGTTTTCATCAAAGACCTCTACTGACATTTTCCGTAGTTGTTCTTTGTGTATTTTGTGACAAGGTTATTAAGTGTTTATACGTAAAAAACTATACGTTTGTTACAAAGCAACCTTATTTATATATTTTTTGTGACAGGATAATTTGCTATTGTTTTTAATAAAAAGCGATTTTTACTCAAAATTATTACTATAATATATAAATCATGTGACATATTTTTATTTTTGAGAGATGTAGGATTAACGACCGATAGTGGCGTACATTTACATTGTATCTAGGGCTAATTTTGTAGGATTTAATTATTCTACCATTCAAACTAAGACTTATTATTATTATTTAAAAAACGCTGTTTTTTAAGGTTTTTAATCTTTATTTTCAGCTATAACTATTGAAAAAAAGTATTTAAAAAAAAGTCTTAATCTCGTTGGCATTTCCCCCTTATTTAGTAGCTTTTTCATTAAGCTAATCAATGAATCACTTTCGTAATAATGTAAGGGTAGGGTCGTAATTTACTGCTCGAAAATACGATACTTTCCATTCCAAAACTGATTCTAATTATGACCTACTGCGCAAGCACATAGACTGGAATATTACAATTTTAACCAAAACACACAAGTTATGAAAACATATACACCCAAGAAGAATATTCTGATCATTGATGACCAGAAAAGTATTCGATTTTTACTCGGCGCAATGTTAAGTAAGCAATATGCAGTAACGACCAAGCGAGACGGTTTGGAAGGCATGGCGTGGATGTCTCGTGGTAATATTCCAGATTTAATTTTGTTGGATATGCAGATGCCTCGATTGTGTGGTAGCGAATTTTTGAAAAGTCTGAAAAATAGTGGGCTTTTTAAAAATATTCCTGTAATTGTTTTATCCGGTAATGAATCAGATGCTGAAATTAGCAATTGTTTTGAAATGGGTGCGCAAGAATATTTGAAAAAGCCGTTTAATCCAGTTCAGTTAAAGGACAAGATTAGTTCGATTTTTCAGCCGAATTACTCTATTATTTGATTCGTGGTACTTAACTATAGATTCGTTCCAAATTTTAACAATAGGTATAAAAAAGTAGTTCGATAGTTTCATTTTCTAAAAACGCAACTGTTTTATTTCTTTCGCCAGATTACTCCCTAAGAATAGTTGCATTTTAGACAAATATGGAATAAGAAACAGATGGGCTAAATAATTAACAAATACTATGTATCTAACTCTTTCAACACTAAATCAGGGCGCGGTGGAAGAAATTTGCGTCTTAGGATTTAAAGGTAACTTCGAAGATTATCTAACAAGTTACGCTCGGCGTTTAGGGGGGCAAGAACTGAACCAATTTGAAAGTTCATTTAAAGCTTTTCAATGGTTGGAAGAAACTGCTGAAAAACAGGACAAATCGCTATTGCCAAAAGCGGTTATTTGTGACTATACTTTTTTAAAAGGAGAGAATTTTTTGTTTGCAAGAAACCTTCGCAACCACACAACTTTGCGAATGCTTCCTTTCATTGTGATTTGTCGGGAACAATGTTTTGAGGGCACTGAATCCTTAGATTTAGGCGTTGATGATTGCTATCAATTTCCAGTAAGTTGGGGGATAATAGAAGCACGCATCGACTTTTTAAAGAAATACAAATCGCAGTATCAGTCCACAATGGATATTGAAGAAAAGATTCCTGATTTCAAAATTCCACAGATGAAGCGGGTTTTTGATGTTTTTATGGCTTTGGCTACAATTGTATTGTTAAGTCCACTTTTGCTAATCATTGCTATCGCTATTAAATTGGAATCAAAAGGACCAGTTATTTACTCTTCTAATCGAGTAGGGACTGGTTATCAGGTTTTTGATTTTTTGAAATTTCGGTCTATGCGCCAGAATGCAGACCAAGAAATGAAGACTTTGCAGCACTTGAATCAATACGATGACGATAACAAAAAGGGGAAAGGACCTCTTTTTGTGAAATTTGTCAATGACCCCCGCGTTACTCGTGTTGGTCGTTTGATTAGAAAAACGAGCTTAGATGAAATGCCGCAATTGTTGAATGTTTTGAAAGGTGAAATGTCTATTGTTGGAAACCGACCGTTGCCGCTTTACGAAGCCAAAGAATTGACACAAGATGCTTGGGCAATGCGCTTTTTAGCACCTGCGGGTTGCACTGGCTTATGGCAAGTTTCTAAGCGTGGAAGGGCAGATATGTCTTCTGACGAACGCATCGAATTAGATATTGAATATGCTAAAAATTATTCTTTCTGGTATGATTTGAGAATTTTATTAAAAACACTCCCCGCATTAATCCAAAAAGAGAACGTGTGATTTTCTTGTCATTCCGACCGAAGTGGAGAAACCTGGTGTGATGACCTATCCAGAATCCTTCACTTCGGTAGGAATGACAAAAAATACGTCTCGCAACGCATTGAGAGAATGAATCCGTTAATATCAATAATCTCCATCAACTATAACTCAATCGAAGTCACTTGCGAAATGCTTGATTCCGTGCGTGTGAACAGCTATAAAAATGTAGCGATAATCGTGGTGGATAATGCTTCAAGGGAGTGTCCAAAAGTATTTTTAAAAGCCAATTACCCAGAAGTAAAAGTGATTCGAAGTGAAGAGAATTTGGGTTTTGCTGGAGGCAATAATATCGGTATTCGTGAAAGTAATGGCGAATATTTTTTCTTTTTAAACAATGATGCTGTGTTGACGAATGGGGCATTGGAAAAGATGTTGGCTTTGTTTGATTCCAATCCAAAGTTAGGAATTGTCAGTCCAAAAATCTGCTATTTTAAATCAGATATATCGTCTGACGAAGATTTAATTCAATATGCAGGCGCGACGATGGTTCATCCTGTAACTGCCCGTAATCAAACGATTGGTGAGAAGGAATTGGATAAAAATCAATATTCGGTAGCTAAAGAAACGGCGTACGCACATGGTTGTGCAATGCTGGTAAAAAAGGAAGTTTTGATAAAAGTCGGTTTGATGCCGGAAGACTTCTTTTTATACTATGAGGAGTTGGATTGGTGTGAGCAAATTCGCAAAGCGGGTTATGAGATTTATGTCGAACCCAACGCGACTGTTTACCATAAAGAATCTTATTCTGTAAAAAAGAATAGCGCATTGAAGACCTATTACATCAATAGAAACCGCATCCTGTTTATGCGTCGTCATCGAAGTGCGAAGGAATTAGCAGGATTCTATTTTTTCTTGGCGTTTTTTACCATTCCAAAAAATGCATTGATGCTTTTACTGAAACGTGATTTCATCAATTTTAAAGCGTTTTTTAGAGCGATAAATTGGCATTTGACGGAGGGTAGAAAAATCCAGAAGCCTGTTTCAATATTTAGATAAAAAACAAACACTTATTAATTTTTGGAAATATCTAAATCCAATCTATTTCCTCATTGCCTTTGAAAAAATGGAAGTGGAAAATAGGTCTTTTTGATTTTATTGGATTTGAATTTTCTCTAAAATATACTAATGGAGATGACTATTTTAACAATTATTTATAGCTTACTAAGTTGCGTACTTATCTTTTTTTTGGTACTTCCATTTTTCAATGTGTTGTTGTCCCGTTTTATAAGGGAAAAGAAACCGCTTGCTGCGAAACGCGAAATCGATTTTGCCAATATCATCACCGCTTATAAAAACGTGGATATTGCAAAAGGCTTGGTTCGTTCCTTACTGAATCAAAAGCATCGCAACCATCGAATTTATTTAGTTGCTGACAATTGTGACATTTCCAATTGGGATATTGAACACGAAAAATTGACGGTATTGCGTCCGGAAGAAGGCTTGAACTTAAAAGCTAAATCCATTATTCATGGCATCGAAAATTTCACGAGAGAACACGAATATTGTGTGGTCTTTGATGCGGATAATTTAGCCCATCCGAAGTTTTTAGAGACGATTAATAATTATGCAGTTGCTGGAAATCGCTCAATTCAAGGACAACGAACCGCAAAAAATCATAATACGCTATATGCTTGTGCAGACGCAACAGGCGAGTTTTATAAAAATTATATTGAACGCTATGTACCTCATCTAATCGGCTCATCCTCAGTGATTTCTGGGTCAGGAATGGCAGTAGAAACGGAGTTGTATAAAGCCTACTTAGCCAGCCCAGAAATTGAGCAAGGCAAGCGTTTAGGGAAAAAAATGTTACAGGAAGATAAGATTTTGCAAAATTTCCTTTTGCGACTTAATGAAAAGATTGTTTATGCTTGGGATGCCGTTGTTTTTGATGAGAAGGTAACTACCGGAGATGACGTGGAGACACAACGCACGCGTTGGCTATATTCTTATTTTCAAAATATTCCGAACTCCTTGGACATTTTGCATCGTGGCATCACCAATTTCAGTTGGAATCAATGGTTGTATGGATTGATTACGATTACGCCGCCGATGTTTATCATGTTATTTGGCGCAATTGCGTTGGCAGGACTCGGCTTGTTTTTACAGCCAATGATGACCGTTGCCTTTGTTGCTGCGATTGGTATATTTGCCTTGACAATTTTCTGGACGCTTTATTTAAGTAAAGTTCCGAAAGAAATTTGGAGTGCAATTTGGGGTATGCCGCTGTTTGTTTTCAAACAATTTACTGCCTTATTTAAAATGAGTAATCCGAATGAAAATTTCAAACATACGGAGCACAAAATTTTGATTTCGATGGATGAAATTTTAGAGAGGGAATAAGCTAGACTCGGTGTAATTTGAAAGCAATATGAATAAATTGAGTTTATTTAATTCGCATTCCTAATAGAAAAGGAAAATGAATTCCGCTAAATTTTTGATTCGCAAGGTGAAAAAAATGCTTATCATATCAATCATTCTAAACCTTCTCGGCGCAATCGCGATCTGCTTCGCCATCCAGCGCCTAGGCGGGCTACAATTTATGTATTATCGGCTCAACAATCAAGGTTTGGCAGGGCAATACGAACATCGAAAAACGCTATACGAAATGCTTCCAGAATCGAAAGGTAAAATCATTTTCCTTGGAGACAGTCTGACCGAAGGCTGCGAATGGGCAGAATTATTAGAAAATCCTAACATCCTAAATCGCGGTATTTCAGGCGACCAAACGGAAGGCATTTTGAAAAGATTAAAATTGGTGTTAGATTTGCACCCTCAACAATTATTCCTGATGATTGGTGTCAACGATTTACTCTTTCATTCCCCCGAAAAAATTGTTGCGAATTATCGTCAAATCGTTGAGCAAATACAGGTAGAATCTCCTCTTACACAGCTATTTTTGCAATCTTGTCTCCCCGTCAATGATGAAGTAAGAACGATTACGATTGACAACAAAGATTTGCAAACCATCAATCAAGGCATTGAAAAGATTGCTACTGATTTTGCTGTTCCTTTTATAAATTTGTACCCAGATTTTACCGATAACAGAGGAAACTTAAACACTGATTTTACCGCTGACGGCATTCATTTGAATGGAAAAGGATACGCGGTTTGGAAAGGAAAAATTGCTCGTTTTGTTAACAATGATGAATTTTGAACAATGATGAATAGTAAGAAATTCATCATTAAAAGAATTACTGAGAAAAAATAGACTCGTGCGCCACCGTAAGCCGTCCGTCGTCAACCGTAATAGCATACTATGATTTTTAACAGTTTACCATTTTTCGCATTTGTAGCGATATTTTTTCCGCTATACTTTATGCTGAAGGGCAAAGCACGACTGCTTTTGTGCTTAGTTGGTAGTTATTTTTTTTATGGCTGGTGGGATTGGCGATTTTTGTCGCTCATCGTGACTTCGACCTTTTTGGATTACTGGATTGGGATTAAATTGCAAGATACCGAAGACCAACCCTCACGTAAAAAATTACTGTTGATTAGTGTTTTTGTCAACCTCGGATTCTTAGCCTTTTTCAAATATTTCAACTTCTTTACAGATTCTTTTCTGGAAATGGCGCTCTCCTTTGGTTGGAATCCTGGTTGGAATACCTTAAATATTATTCTACCCGTTGGTATCTCTTTTTATACGTTTCAATCCATGAGTTATACGATTGATGTTTATAAAAAGAAAATTCCTGTGGAGTCGAATTTCTTACGTTTTGCTACATTTATTGCATTTTTTCCGCAATTGGTTGCCGGCCCAATTGTGCGGGCAAGTGATTTTTTACCTCAATTTCAAGAGGACAAAAAATTTGAATGGGACAGATTGACGATTGGCTTGGCGCAGATTCTCTGGGGCTTTTTCAAAAAAGTAGTGATTGCGGATTCTCTCGCGCTCTTTGTTGATCAATGTTTTGCGTCACCTGGTTCCCTTTCGTCGATGCACTTATTGATTGGTGTGGTGTTCTATTCTTTCCAAATTTATTGCGATTTCAGTGGGTATTCTGACATTGCGATTGGCTTGGCACGCATTATGGGTTTTGACTTTCCAGATAATTTCAAAAAGCCTTATTTCTCGCAAGATTTTAGTGAATTCTGGACGCGTTGGCACATTACGTTGTCGAGTTGGTTGCGTGATTATTTATACATTTCTTTGGGTGGAAACCGTCACGGTGATTTTAAAACACAAAGAAATTTGATGATTACGATGCTATTAGGTGGACTGTGGCACGGGGCGAGTTGGGTTTTTGTATTTTGGGGATTTTTACATGGGTCTTATTTAGTCATTCAACGACTTCTTAGCAAGCCTTTTGGTAACTTATTAAGGTTGTTAAGAACCCCAAAATTCTTACAGGTCGGAATAAACATTTCTATCGTTTATATATTAACCAGCCTGGCTTGGATTTTTTTCCGAAGCCCGGATTTTGAGACGGCGGTGCGCGTAATACAGGGCATTGCCACTTTTGAAAATTTTACTTTTGCAAGTGTTATTAATAAATTTGTTGTCCTCAAAGGATTGCTGCTCATCGCCATTCTATTATCGGTTGAAATCGCCGATGAAAAAACTAAATTTAGTGAAATGGTTAAGGTCAATCCAATGTTTCGGGTTGCCTCTTTTGCTATTTTGCTATGGCTAATTGCCATTTTTGGGGCATTTGATGCCAACTCATTTATTTATTTTCAATTTTAAAAAAAGGTATATTGGTTTATAGAATTAATTAAGGAGGGTAGGTTACTTTTACCAATTCCCTAACGTCAAGTAATCTTCTTAATTAGATACAATCTCCATTGAAAGATAAACCAATTCATACTCAACATATCATAAAAGTCATGAAGAAATTTCTTTGGATAATCGCTTTAATAGCCGTCGTTTTTATCGGTGATAGAGTAGGAGGGATGCTGTTGCAAAAGCTGGTAGATATTAGCCAATTTCGGTATTCTCGTTTGTACAGAGGGGAAGCAAAAGCAGATTTATTGTTGGTTGGTAATTCACGAGGGTTGATGTTTTACCAACCTTATCTTGAGGAAGTTACAGGTCAGAAAACTTTTAATATTAGCTATAATGCTTTATCAATTGACTTGGCGAAAAATCTCATAGCTGACCAAATTAAAATTAACGGTGCACCGAAGATAATGATTCTCGATATTACCATGTGCGACCGCAAGAATGACCGGTTAATCTCTGGATTTCAGGCGTATCGGTCACATTCGGAAAATTTACAAAAGCTAATCAAAGAACGCCAACCGAAGACTTTTTACGGCGGTGTCTTTAGTCATCTATTTCGTTTTAATTCAGAAATCTTTCATCGTGCTCTATATTATGAAAACAAAACGGATGAAATTTGGTTGATTGATCGGGTGATTAATGAAAAAATGATTGCTAATTTGGAGGATACAGATATTAATGATTTTACCATCAAAGATTACCTTCTCGATAATTTAATTGAAACGGTAAAATTGGCTCAAAACGCAGGCGTGGACGTGAAATTAGTTGTCAATCCTTATTATCCGCTGTATCGAACTCAACGGATGATTAATATTGAAAAAACGATTCAGCGCGTAGAAGCAGCAACCAATTTGAAAGTACATGATTATTCAACCGCGATTTCGGATTTAAAATCATTTGGGGATTTTCAGCATTTGAATAAATATGGGAGTCGACTGTTTATTGATGAGATGGTGAAGGATGGGATTATTGGGAAAAAATAAAAAAATAATGTCAAAAAATACCTTCATTCAAATCGCTGCCATTCTGTTCACGTTATTTCTTGTTTTCATCATTTACTGTGCCAATATCAAAGCAGATTTAATATTCTTTAGGCTATTAAAATACATTCCTTTTGGCGATAAAGTAGGGCATACCGTGCTACTGGGAACGCTCACATTTTTAGTGAATTGGGCAATGCAAGCCCGAACGTTTATTTTTAGGAAATTCCAAATTTTAACAGGAAGTTATATTGTTTTTATATTGATTACTTTAGAAGAAATTTCCCAAAATTGGTTGGACAATCGTACTTTTGATTTGTTTGATTTAGGTGGGAACTATCTGGGAATTTCTCTGGGAAGCTATGCCATTTATCGACTATTTAAAAAGCCATTTCAGACAAAATAAAAAAAGCCTTAAGGATATTCCTTTAGGCTTTTTTCGTTTATAAACTATTCAAAGAAATTTGCTACAAATTTCCCTGAGCTTTTGCTTGTTCTTTCACATCATGTAATTGGATTGCTTTATTAGAAGGTTTACGCAATATCATATTCAAAAACTCCACAAACTAGCGAGAAAGCTATCGCAAAATACAAATACTCTTTAGGCACTGCACCAACTTTTTCCCCGAAAAATCCCACATGTGCCAAGTGTGCAGCTTCTGCAATCAGCATAAAACCAATCAAGATCAAAAGTACCAATCCAAGCATCTGAATGGTTGGATTGTCAATATTGGTTGCCTTTTTTGATGTTCTTTTGGCAAACGACCCGATACCAAAGAGATGAAAACAATGTTGTCAATCCCCAAAACGATTTCCAAAAATGTCAAAGTCAAGAGACTCATCCAAACTTCTGGAGTGGCAAAATCAGGTAATAATAATTCCATGTTTCTAATGGTTAGTGGCTAGTGGTTAATGGCGCCATTAACCATTAAACCTTAACCACTAACCATTTTTTTTAGTTGATTTTTAGCAACTCTACTTCAAAAATTAAAGTAGAATTTGGTCCAATTTGACCACCTGCACCACGCTCGCCATACGCCAAGCTTGCAGGAATAACCAACTTCCATTTGTCACCAATTGCCATCAATTGCAACGCTTCGACCCAACCAGGGATAACGCCATTCACAGGAAAAGAGGCAGGAGAACCGCGCTCAACCGAGCTATCGAAAACTGTCCCGTCAATCAACATTCCGTGATAATGAACCGTTACTTTATCAGTCGCTGCCGGACTTGGTCCAGCTCCTTTAGTGATGACTTCGTACTGCAAGCCGCTTTCCAAAGTATTCACTACTTCGCGTGCGCCGTTTTTAGCTAAAAATGCTTCACCTGCTACTTGGTTGACCGATTTTGCAGCTTCTGCTTTTGCCATCATCGCTTCTCGGAAAATGCCTTGTGCTTCTTCTGCGTTGATTTTCAAATCGTTGTCTTGCAATACATCGTCGATTGCAGACGCCAAAGTTTTGGTATCTAATTCTGTTAATCCTTGTTGCTTAAGGTTTTGGGCTAAAATCACACCCACACTGTAACTCAATGTATCCATTTTCGAGTTTAAATTTTGTGCCGTCAAAGTCATTGTGCTTATCAGACAAATTAATAGTATTGTTAAATTTTTCATTATAATTTTGAATTAAAAATTTGAAATCATTTACTTAAAGAAAGGGCTATTTCTCAAATGTGCCGCAAATGTATGAAATGACAGCTAAACGAAAATTAAAATCAAAGTTTAAATGAAAAAACAAGCTGTTTTGAAGAAATTCTTTTGAATATTAAGTCATTTCCGCCAAATTTCTAAAAACCAATTCCATCGGTAGACCCATGATATTAGAATAAGTCCCTTCAATTTTTGAAATCTTACAATGCCCAATCCATTCTTGAATTGCATATGCACCTGCTTTGTCAAATGGTTTATAATTGGTAATATAATACTCAATTTCTTCTTCCGTCAATGGCTGAAAATGTACCTCTGAAACCCCCGAAAAGACTCGTTTTTCTTTTTTTGAAATCAAACAAACGCCCGTAATCACTTGATGGATATTGCCCGATAATCGTCGCAAAATTCGCTTCGCATCCTCCACATCTTTTGGCTTTTCAAATATTTCATTTTCTAAAATAACCACGCTATCTGCCGCTAATAAAATCTCTTCCTCGTTAATGATGTCCACCGATGCCATTGCCTTTTTTTCTGCCAAAAACGGCGCAACATCCCTCACCGGCATATCAGCAGGGTAGGATTCCTCCACGTCTTTCGTCTTAATTTCAAATGTAAAACCCGCTTCCGCCAACAACTGCTTTCGACGAGGAGACTTAGAGGCTAAAATGATTTTTTTATCAAGAATTTTCATAAAATACTTTTATGTTTTAGTAGCGGGTATTTTTTCAGTACTCGTTACTTTTATATAAAAAACGCAAATATATTGAAAAATTAAGCGAAGAATTTATTTAAAAAAAATCTCTCGTTTTAAAATAAAAGTATCAGGTACTGAAAAAGTACCCGCTACTAAAAAACGGATTCAACCGAACTGAAAAAAGGCATTAGACCTATTTAAAAAATCCGATTGAATCCGTTTCATCCGTCAAATTCGCGTAACCATCCTATTTAATTAGGAAAGTTACTTTAATGAACAATCACCCGTTCCACAGCAATCTTATCACCAGAAGTGATTTTCAAAACATAATTTCCAGCCGTTAAATGGCGAACAGAAACAGATTGAAAAGCCTCATTTGTTGGTGAAAAAACATTCATTAATTGACCATTAAAATTAAAAATTTCAATACTAACCATTTCATTGTCAAACGATTGTAAATCAATGTTCAAGATGTCTTTCACTGGATTTGGAAAAACGCGAACGTCTGTCAATTGAGGCTGTTCAAAAACAGAAACAACATTAACGGTCAAATCATCAATACAGAAAAAGCCAGGTGTATTCATGCCATAAACACCATTATCTGTAGAAGACAAAGAAAAAGTCAAGCTATCAACCGCTCCTAACGAAGTCAAGTCCACGAACTTCCAAGTATCGAGAATATAGTCTTCCGTATTGTCTTCAAATCGGTAATCTGCTAAGTAAAAATCTACACTATCTGAGATGATTTCGCCATTGCTATAACCAAAAATAGTCAATAGGAAAAAGTCAGGGTCACTGCCTGTACTTCCACCAAATTTTTTGGCAAAGCCGTCTCCATCTCGCATACTATTGTAAGCGTAAGTGGAATTGGTGATGTAAACACCCTCAATTGAATTGTTAGTAGCAGCAGGTAATAGGTTCAGAATTGCGCTATTTTGTCCGATAGCGAAGGTTTCAGATTCGTAGCCACTTGCCGCTTTTACACCATAAATATTTGTATATCCAGAGGTAATACTATCTGTCACGTTGGAAATTGCCCATCCGCCGAGCCAAAAGCCAAAATCAAAAGTAGTCGGAAAATAAGCAGGACCGTTGGTATAACCTGCTTCTCCGTTTGACCCATCGAGAACCGTCTCAGGATCTTCTAATAGACCTTCAAAATCGGCAAAGCCTTGCGCTTGTAGGCAAAGTGTTGTACTAAAAAATAATGCGAAAAGTAAAAATTGCTTCATTACTGTGATTTAAAAATGTGAAAATAAAAATCCACAGCAGCGATGAAAGGAAATGAAAAACGAATGGTGAATTATTGCAATGTCGGAATGCTTTTAAACGAGCAATTGACAAAGTAGAGAAAAGAATTAAAGAAATTCAAATATTGAAAATCCATGCAAAAGACCCAAAATAAGTTTGTCATCAACGCTTTTTCACCGAAAGCTGCAGGTGCTGATTGAAACGACTTCAATCACAATTCTGGCAGGTCTTCTGACTCACTTTTAGCTCCAAAGAGCAATTTTCAGCCTTCCCATTTTTATGAAAAACAGTGGCATCATTGAAAAATTAAGGAATGAGTAGAGAATAAGTTGTAGCAGATTTGAGAATTATTTTGGCTTTAGTTTGCTTTTAAAGGAGGGAGTATTGTTAATACGATGACCGATTTAAAAGCAAAATAAAGCTAAAAGAAACTCAAAGATATTGCAACTTGTTCTCTACTTATTCCTGTAAAGCTTACAGCTGCGGGAACAGCTTAGGATTTACACCTAATTCCCTTTTAATTTCACTAAATAAATAGCGAAAAACCAAAATCGGGGCGAAGGTAGGAAAATTCTGGAGACGGAGGATTTTTTCTACAAAAATGCCAATATTTAACTTTTTAACCCATTTAGAAAATCTTGTTCAATCTGTAAAGTTAATTTCAAAATAGCCTCTTGTTCTGTCGTCGTCAACTTGGCAAATAGTAAATCTCCCTGCTGAATAATGTCCCGTCCAATAGACAAAGCATTCACTTCAACTTCTGAATAAAGCTGGGGGTGACCTTTCATTTTTTCTATAATATGCTCGACAATGTCAATAACTTTTGTAACTAATTTTTGGTCTTGCAAGGTTCTAAATAAGTCTTCGTTATTGGCGGTAAAACTATCCAGGTCTTCAGGAGAAAGACGTGCCAAAAGCATTTTAATATCTTCCGTTGAAAAGGGTGCTTTTAGAGACAGAATCTGTGCGCCTTCGACTAATTTCCCCTCCATTTGAGTAGCTGCCCGAAAGGATTTAAGTGCTTTTAAGCCAGCTTGTAAAATCTTTGGCAAATGCCGCCCGTATTTAAAAATCAAGCGCCCAGAATCCAGCAAGATTCTTAATAATTTTTCTGGTGTTTTGATATAACTATCCAAATTTTGAAACGCCTCATCCAACTCTTGACGCTTCTGCGGCGGCGGGTAAAGATGGTGCAAAAAATAATTTTTAAATAGCATCATTCGTGCCTCCGTGAAGAAGTCAGGAATGTCGTATTGTTGCTTTACTTTTGCATAATCGTACCGTTTTGCAATAAGCTGCCGGTAGCTAATAATGATTTCGTTTAAAACTTCCTTTTCGGTCATTTATTTTAAATTTTAGGCAGTACCAAGTTTCATTTTTCGAGAAAATTCCCAGACGATGATACCCAGACAAACCGAAATGTTTAGCGAATGTTTTGTGCCAAATTGCGGAATTTCTAAGCAACCATCTACCACTTCCATCACGCTTTCATGCACCCCCGAAACTTCATTGCCAAATACCAAAGCATATTGTCCATCTATTTGAATATCAGTGTCTTGTAAAAGTATGCTGCCTTCTGCTTGCTCCACAGCCAGAACTGTAAATCCTTCTTTTTGTAAGGACAAAACTGCCGCTACCGTCTCTTTTACCTGCACCCATTCCATTGATTCTGTTGCGCCAATCGCCGTCTTCATAATCTCTCGGTGTGGTGGAGTTGCTGTGATACCACAGAGATAAATTTTTTGCAGTGCAAAGGAGTCTGCCGTTCGGAATGCCGAGCCGACGTTGAGTGCGGACCGCACATTATCTAACACCAAAACGAGTTTCGTTTTTTCCTGTTGTTTAAATTCTTCTACAGTGGCGCGACCGAGTTCGTGCAATTTTAATTTTCGCATATTGAATTCGTTTTCCTTATAAAATCGCGAAATTACGCTTCTTCTTAATGAAATCCTAAATTCCTGTTAAGCCTGCTGGAAAAATCTTCGCCAACACATTATTTCTTTAAGTTTATCCATCATTTTAAATAGACTTGTTACCTTTCCATAAAAAAAGTCCGCTATGTACAACAAATTAGTTCTTCTTTTTGCCCTTAATTTTTGCACCATTTTTGCCTTTTCTCAAACCAAATTCATTCATCACAAAAGTCACAGCGGGAGTACTGAAAATTTCTTCGTTGCACTTGACAATAGCTTATTTGATATTGGGGAATCTAATTTTGGGATGGTACCCACGCGAATTGTCAGAACTTCGAGGTTGGACAGCTTAATTTATTTGACGGATACTTCAACGATTATGGTGACTAAAGAAGTTTGCCGAAATGAATATGAGCCAAAAGCAGACCCTGAAATTTGGAAAGCGGGCAGAGATACCGTTTACAATCATGCGCTTTTTACTTTGAAATATGAATTGGATAGCATTAAAGAGACGTTGGGGGAATTGTATAATTTTCAAAATCCAGTTGAAGAAATGATTTTTGTAGGTTATGAAAATGAGTATTTGAAAA